>DATMUX010000583.1:0-7203 GCA_035563695.1 Acidimicrobiia bacterium | reverse complement strand
GATCGGCGACCGGTCGAACACCTTGACGGATCCGGCACACTGCACGAGTGAATGAGACCTGCGCGCACCTCGACCGCATCAACGACGTCGCCCCGACCGGCGCCGGCTGCGTCGAGTGTCTCGAGACGGGCGGCCGCTGGGTCCATCTCCGGCGCTGCACGGATTGCGGACATATCGGCTGCTGCGACCAATCGCCCGGTAAGCACTCAACCGGGCATTTTCGTCAGACGCAACATCCGGTGATCCAGTCCTTCGAGCCCGGTGAGGACTGGTACTACTGCTATCCGGACGATCTCGCGTTCGAGATCGCGGGCGAGGCGCCGAGCCCGTCACACCCCTGACGGCGCCGCAGGCTCCGACACGCTGCGCGGCGGGCGCGCATCGTCTGCGGGTTTGAAGAAACGGCCGATGACGGGGATCTCGAAGAACGACTCGGCCCGCGCAACCGCGATCGAGGCACTCAGCATGTGCTCGGGCGAGTCGTATACCGCGTAACGCGGATGCCATTCGGGCTGGAACTTCTCGTTGAAGGTCCACAGCGACTCGATCTGCATCGAGTCGCTCATGCGCTCGAGGAACCACTTCTGCGCCCGGTGCCGCAGGCGGTCGCCGGCCTCGTTGGCGAGTACCGCTCTGAACGTCGCGAAATTCAGCGCCAGGCCGATCGAGCCCGCGTCCCGCACGTGTTCGATCGTCTTCGCGACGATGAACTCTGTGAGACCGTTCGGCACCTCGCGGTTTTCGCTGCGGCGCATCAGGTCGAGCGACCAACCTTCGATCGCGCGCGCCGGGACGTACTGACAGAATCCCGCGGGTCGATCGTCGGCGTCGAACGCCACCGCGAGCAGCAAGCCGCGATCGTCGTGCTCGAAGGCCCGTCCCAGTGTCATCGAAAACCCGCGCTCGACGTCGCCCTTCCGACTCTCCGTCATCAGATCGCGCAGTTGCCTCTCGAGGGCGGGATCGAGTTGTGACGGATCGAAGAACTCGGTGCGGTAACCGGCCTTCTCGACACGCCCGACCGACTGGCGCAAGCTCTTGTTCTGTTTTCCCTCGAGGCTGAAGCGCCGGACGTCGACCACGGCTTCGTCACCGATGTAGAGGTCGTGCATGCCGCTCGCGCGGTACACCGGAAGCCAGTCACCACATACGCCCATGACGGCCACCGGCCAACCGTGCTCGTCGGCGAACTCGCGAAAGGCGCTCCACGTCTCCGCCCGCTGACCGACCGGTCCGACGGGGTCGGGAGAGACGAGCGCGACGCCGTTGTGCACGCGATATGCGACGAGCGAATCGCGAAATCCGAACCATTCCTTGTCGTCGCGTAGCGCGAAGTACGACAGCGAGTCGGTGCCGTAGCGCTCGACGATGAACCGCGCTCGATCGCGCGACAGGGGCCGGTATGACGACAGCCGCGGTGTCACCGCCGGCCGGAACAAGAGCCAGAAGAACGTCAGCGCGATCCCGACCCCGACCGCCAACAGCGCCGGTGAGACCAAGTGGTCCATACGGGTCGGCAAGGGGGTGTCGTGCATCCCGACGAGTCGCTCCGCGACGGCCCGCCCGATCTCGGTCAACGGCATGTGGGGCCGCCGGAGGGCTACGCCGACGGTTCCGCCCACGACCGCGATGAGCACCCCGATGAACGCGGCAGCGAGCGCGCGCCGCCAAGACGACGGGTTCGCGGGCGCGGTGAAATCGTCCCGGTGCACGAGCAGGAACACGACGATGAGCAGCGCGACGACGGCCTCCTCGACATCGAGGCCCTTGGTCACGTTGCCGACGACCGAGACCAATAGCAACACGTTCGCGAGCACCCACGCGTGGCGCTGACCCCGCCGGACTCCACGGGCGAGCAACAAGAGACCGATGCCCGAGACCGCCACGACCGCGGCCGCGACTTCCGGAACCTCGATGGGCGTGAACCGGCTGAGGGCGCGGAGCCGCGATGCGAGTGGCAACGTGACCGCCGATATCACGTTCAGCACGCCGGCAAACGCGATGGCCGCGGACGCGATCCGGCGAGTACGGCGCCGGCGCGCCGTGGCGTCGCCCATGACGGGCCAGGTCACCGTGCCCGGATGTTCCGCGACCTGTACGGGCGGCCACGAAGCACGCGGGCGGCGGCGGGCGGCGAGACGCTCCAACACGGTCCACTCGGGCAGCTCACGGGAGCCGTGCCACAGGCGCACGTGCAACTCGGCCCCGGCCTCGAGCTCCACCCACGAACCGCGCAGCCGGGCCGCGTACACCGGCGGCAAGCCGGCATGCGTCTCGACCGGCTCGACCACGCGACCAGCCGTCCCGCAGTTCGCATAGAAGGCTCCGCCGCCCAGATCGGTGAGCTCGGCTCGCCCCGTGTGCCCGCTGATCAGGCCGGCCCCGCCGGCGGTGAGCAGGCCGATCGCCGAGCCGCGAGCGGCGTCGTTGTCGCGTGATGCGCGCGACAGCCACGAGATCGAACCGAGCGAGTCGCGCAGCTGGGCGAGCATGAACACCAACGCGATCACCACGACGGCCAGCTCGATCAGGAATCCGGCGCCGAGCAGCCGGAACACGTGGAAGATCTCGTCGGACCGATGTGCGCTGAGGACCGCGACCGGGAAGAACAGCGCAAGCAGTGCCAGAACCGGAACCGTGAGCCAGGCGGCGCGCCGGAAGAGCCGCCGATAGGCGAACCGCGAAGCGACGAGCGCACCCATTTCGGCCGCATCGGCATCCTCGATACCCTCCAGCCAGCTGTGGGGCTCGCCCGTGGTATTGCGCGCCAGGTTCGGCAGCACCTCGCGCTCGAGGTGCTGCGCCAGTGAATGGTCGTTCGGGTCGCGGGGATCGGTCAGCGCCGCCGACGGGTCGTATTCGTGGCCGGGGGTAACGCGCACGACCCGCACCCCGCACCCGGTCTCGATCTCGAGGACGCACGTGAGCGCGATCTGCCAGCCGTTCTCCGACATCTGGTCCCGGGCGGCGCTGTCGTACGCGAGCGCAGCATCGCGTGTCCCGGGAAGTATCACCACGCGGCGATCCGGCGCGGCGAGGAACGACGACATCGCGCCCGAGAAGCGGGGGTGGGCCGACAGCGCGGCGTCGGCGTCGGGGCGGCCCGTGTGCAGCATGTCGAACGTGTCGCCGGCCAGCAGCACGACCGCGGGCCCTCGACATTCTTCGAGCGCATGGGCGACCACCCGAGACGCCTCGCGCGACACGTCGGTGCCGCCGGGCGCCAGGCGCATTCCCGCGACGACGAAGACCCGTCCGCCGAGAGGAACCCGCACCGGCAACTCGTCGGCGACTGCGCACGACCCAACCGCCAACCCGTCGAGATCGGCGGGCTGGGTGAAACTCTCGGCGTCGGACGGTTCCGTCATCGGCAATGACCGTAATCCCGAAGTGGGGGCTCGCAGCAGACGGCGGGTCGCCCCGCCCCTGCGATCACGCTCGGCGGTCGAGCGAAGGAATCGAGACTTCGGAGCTGATCTTCGCCACCATCCAGCCCAGGGATTCGTTGAAGGACTTCGTCCACACGCGGAAGTCGTGCTTTCCGGCCAACGTCACGAAATTGACCGAGAAACCGTGCCGCATGGCGAACCGGGCGAACCCATAGAGCCGTCGCCACTGATCGTTACGCCCGATCGAGATCCACAAGGCCGGGCCGGGCCGATGTCCCCATGACGCGATCAACGACCTCGGGTCGTACGTCTGCTCGACGCGCGCGGCGGTCGCCGGAGTGCCGCCGAACAACTTCGTGTACCCCCCCGCCGTCGACGGATACTCGTCGCCCGAGAAGTCGGCCGCCGCCGCGAAATCGTCGGGGTGGCGCAGCGCGAGCATCAGGGCACACGTGCCGCCCTCCGAGAGGCCGGCGACCGCCCATCCGCGCCCGAACGGATCGGCCGAGAAGCGTGCGATGATCGCGGCGGGCACGTCGTAGGTCAGGTACGTGTCGACGTTGCCGCGGAGTCCGTTGACACACTCGCTGTCACCCCACCACGACCCGTTGACATCGGGCATCACGATGATCGGGGCAAAACCGTCGTGCAGAGCCGCGTACTTGTCCGCCGTGACATCGGCATAGGCGGCGCGCGTCCAGTCTGCGGGCTCGCCCGGCGAGCCGTGCAGCAGTTCGATGACGGGAAGATGCGGGCGCGGGTACCGGAACCACGCGGGCGGGAGGTAGACCTGCCCCTTGCGCGCGTTGAAGCCCGAGTAGACACCCGGCATGTTGAAGTCGATGACGACGCCGCGCGTCAATGCGGGCGCCACCGGCAGGCCCGCCGCGATGCGACCGGACCGCCCCATCGCGTAGTGAACCCCCGCGGCGGCTGACGCCGCCTCGAGTTGGCGGAACCGCGCCTCGGACATCTGGTCGACCGCCCTCCGCCCCATCACGGCCGCGAGCGTCGGAAGGTAGTCGTAGTAAGAGTTCACGCACGCCGCCGCGAACACGACCACGATCAGCAGGGCGCAGCCGCGGATCGCCCAACGAATGATCCTTGGCCGCATCAGCCAACTGGCGGCGAACACCCCGACTGCCGCGGCCAGAAGCGCCCCGAGAAAGGGCCTACCGACGACCGAGATGTTCTGAGGATCCATCCAATACTCCACTATCGAGAATACGGACGATCCGATCCATGGTCGCCCGACTGAACGTCATCTTTGTGTCAACGCGCTCTACTCTTGAGCTGTTATGCCTTCCATCTTGCTCGTCGAAGACGACCCCGCCATCGCCCAACCGCTCACCCGCGCACTCGAACGAGAGCACTTTGCTGTCGACCATGTCACCACAGGCCAACAGGCATTGGAAGTCGCCCGCCGCGGCGTCGACCTCGTGCTCCTCGATCTGACGCTTCCCGACGTCGACGGGCTCGATGTGTGTCGTTCGCTGCGCGCGAGCGACCCCCGCTTGCCGGTGGTCATCCTCACGGCGCGCAGCGAAGAGGCCGACATCGTCATCGGGCTCGACGCGGGTGCCGACGATTACGTGACCAAGCCGTTCCGACTCGCCGAACTCCTCGCGCGCCTGCGCGTGCGCCTGCGGCTCGTCCAACCTCGTGAGACGGCCGAGGCCCAAGGTGTCCGGGTCGACACACGCGCACACCGCGCTTGGACCAACGACATCGAACTCGATCTCACACCCAAGGAGTTCGGCGTGCTCGCGCTGCTCGTCGGCGATGCCGGCCACGTGGTCTCGCGCCAGCGTCTGATGCAGGAGGTTTGGGACGAGGACTATTACGGCTCGACCCGAACGCTCGACATGCACATCTCGTCGCTCCGCAAGAAGCTGCACGATGATCCCGCGCGTCCCCGCCTGATCAGCACCGTGCGAGGGGTCGGATTTCGGTTCGAGACCGGTTGACGTGCGGCGGCGCCTGCTCGCGTCGATTCTCACGATCGCGCTCGCGACCGTTGTCCTGTTCGGTGTTCCCCTCGCTTTCGTCGTCGACCGCGTCGTCCACGACGATGCCCAGGCCCGCCTCCAACACGACGCCGAACGAATCGCGCGCGAGCTCGGGAACGGGAGCCAGCTTCGTGACCCCGCCGCGATACTCGTCGTCGCACTCCAGCGCTACGTGCCGCAGGACGATTCCGTCGGCGTCCTGTTCCCCGACGGCCGTCGCGTCGCGATGTCACCGCTCCGCCACGCCATCTCGGCAACTGTTCCGGGGCCGAACGGGACGGCCGTCACGTTGCAGTCCCCGGCCGACGACGTCGATCACGCGGTACGCAGGGCGCTGTTCCTGCTGCTCGTACTCGGATTCGTGGGCCTGGGCGCGGCGCTCGCGCTCGCGCTCGTTCAGAGCCGGCGGTTGGCCGAGCCGCTCGCTCGCCTTGCTCGGTCGGCCGCACGTCTCGGCGACGGCGACTTCTCGCTGGCGACGCCTCGCAGCGGGATCGCCGAGATCGACGGCATCGCGTCGGCGCTCGACACCAGCGCCACTCGCATCGAGGACCTGCTCAGTGCGGAGCGGAGCTTCTCGACCCGGGCGAGCCATCAGCTCCGTTCGGCGCTCACCGGACTCGAGCTCCGCCTCGACGAGCTCGCCGCGAACGATGATCCTCTCGTGCGCTCAGAAGCGACGGCCGCTCTGGAGCAAACTCATCGTCTCAGCTCGACGATCGAAGAGCTGCTCGCCCTCGCGCGTACCGGTCGGGCCGGCATGGTGGCCGAGTTCGACCTTGCCGACCTTGCTCGCAAACACGCGGCCGACGTGGCCGCGGAGTTGAGCCGCTCGAATCGTCGCATCGTCGTCTACGCGCCTGCACCGGCGCGCGTCATCGCCGCGGTCGGCGCCGTGGGGCAGGTGCTCGACATCGTCCTGTCGAACGCCAACCGGCACGGAACCGGCACGGTCACCGTGCGCGTGTCGATCACCGACCGGCACGCGGTCGTCGACATCGGCGACGAAGGGCCCGGACTCCCGCCCGACGCCGCGGCCACCGTGTTCCGCGAGCAACCCGACGCCACGGGCCACGGCATCGGTTTGGGTCTGGCGCGCTCGCTGATGACGACCGAGGGCGGGACGATCACGATCGCGCGCTCGTCACCGCCCATCTTCCGCATCGAGCTGCCACGCGCCTGAGTTCACGTCACCGCGACCCCTTCGAAGGCCGCGGCGCGTACGCCGCGCTGCGCCAGCTCCGCGAGGAACGGAATCGGATCGCCGAGCAGCGCCAGGCCATGAACTCCCGGCTGGGCAAGCGGTGGGCCGAGTGCTCCGCCGAGTCGCGCGGCCGTGACTGCGAGCACGGTGCCTGCAGCCACGGAGCTCCGCTCGACGACGCCGTACACTGTCGTGTCGAACGCCCCGCAACGGCGACCCCACACCTCGACTCGAGCAGCACCCCACTCGCCGTCGTCGCCGAAGCGCCGGCGAAAAGGCGACCTCTTTGGCGGCTCGCCCAGCTGCACGCTCAGTCGCGCGACGGCGGGGAACGCGTCGACCAGCAACGCGGTGCCGGCGGTGACCGTCTGGCAGTCGCGGCCGCCGATGGGCTCGGGGAACCAGACGAGGCTGTCGCCGTGCAGGTGCTCCTCTCGCCAGCCGCCTTCGTGCCACGTACGCACGAGCGCGCGCCGTTCGTGACGCACGGTCGCGACGCTCGCAGGTCCCGCCCAACCCGTGCGCGCGATACGAATCTCGTCGACCGTGTCGAACGCCGACGCCGCATGACGAGCCAGGATGTCGCCGAGCCCGGGGGCGA
>DATMUX010000582.1:0-6112 GCA_035563695.1 Acidimicrobiia bacterium | reverse complement strand
GGCATGCGGCGCGACAACACGGGCAGCGCATAATGCCCGCTCTGGAACGTTCTCGCCCGGGCGGCTCTGATCCGGTAATCGACGGAGCGCGAGCACCGACCGCGCCCGACCGCACAGACCCGGACGGCGTGCCAGATCGGCTGTGGGTTCAGGGGTTCATCGCAACGCTTCGTCGAGTGCTTGTGATGGTGTCTTCCAGCGGAGCGTTTGTCGAGGCCTTCCGTTGAGTTCGGCGGCGACAGCGTCGAGGTCAGCTTGGCTGTAGTGGGCGATCTCGGTCCGCTTCGGGAAGTACTGACGTAACAGCCCATTGGTGTTCTCGTTACTGCCACGCTGCCACGGGCTGCGCGGATCGCAGAAGTACACGGGCACCCCGGTCTTCACACTGAACTGCGCGTGCGCCGCCATCTCCTTGCCCTGGTCCCAGGTCAACGAGCGGCGCAGCTCGTCCGGAAGCTCAACGATCTTGGCGGCGAGCGCGTCGGCAACAACATCTGCCGAGTGGCCGTTCGGAAGCGCGACGAGCATCACGAAACGGGTCTTGCGTTCCACCAACGTCGCCATGGCATGCATCCGTTTGCCCATGAGCAGGTCACCTTCCCAGTGACCGGGCACCGCTCGATCGTTGGCGTCGGCAGGCCGTTCCCGAATGTTCAACGTGCCGCGCAGCTGCCCCTGACCGTTCATCACCGAATAGCCGCGCTGGCGACGAGCGCTATGCCCAGACCGCAGATAGCGCGTCAGTTCTCTACGTAACGCGCCACGCGACTGCACGAACAACGACAGGTAGATCGTTTCGTGCGACACACGCATCTCCGGATCGTCGGGGAAGTTCTCCACCAGCCAACCCGAGATCTGCTGCGGAGACCACCGCAGCTCGAGCTTCTCCTCAACCACCGCCCGCAACCGCGGACAAGCGGCCAGCTTCGACGCCTTCGGCCGACGCAACCCCCGGACCGCCGCCTTGTCCGCACGACATGCCCGATAACGACGCCGGCCTCCATTGCCTGCAACCTCACGCGAGACCGTCGACGGCGCCCGACCCAACCGCCGAGCGATCGCACGCAACGACTCACCGCCCGCCAACCCGCGCGAGATCTCCTCCCGCTCGACCAACGACAACCGCAACGGTGACCGCACCGGCTCGGGCGCCGGCGGGCGACGCATCAACCGCAAATGCTTCGCGACCGCATAACGGCCACGCCCGAGTTCCTCGGCGATCAGCCGTGTCGTCGATCCCTGCGCCGCCAACTCCGCAATCCGCCACCGCTCCAACTCCGACAACCGCTCCGCCATCACGCACCTCCCGATCGATCCAACTCGATCGAAGGTGCCGTTGCGCTGACCCCCTGAGACCGCCCTGGTTCTGACCGGCGATGATCACGACGCGCGTGATCCAGACGTAGAGGGTCCATGCGCACAACGCGACGAGGAACCACGCGGCCCGGCGAGACACGCGTTGCAGCCTAGGAAATGGTGGCGCGCGCCACGGCATCGAGGCAGCGCTGCACCGATTCGCCCGACGCGTTGGCGAGCGGCATGCGCACGTCGGCCGTGGCGATCCGCCCCTGCACGTGCAGGACACCCTTGAACACCGCCGGATTGGGCTCCGCGAACGCGGCGCGCACGACCGGCAGCAGGGCCTCGGCGTGGGCACGCCCGTCGTCGATCTTGCCTGCGAGCCCACACTCGATCATCGCGACGAACCGTTCGGTGCACAGGTGCGCCGCGGCGGAGATCGTGCCGGCCGCGCCCATGCACATCAGCGGGAACAGCAGCGTGTCCTCGCCGCCGAGCACGCTGAACCCGGCCGGCGCGCCGGCGAGCACCTCGAGCGTGTCGGTATCGAGCGTCGCGACGGCCTGCTTCACGCCCGCGACGTTCGGCGTGCGCGCCAGCGCGAGCAGCGATGCCGCGCCCAGCCCGCGCCCGGTGCGCGCCGGGATGTTGTAGACGACGACCGGCACCGGGCTCGCGGCCGCGGCCGCCTGCACGTGCGCAACGATCGCGGCCTCCGACGGGCGCACGTAGTACGGAACGACCACGAGCGCCGCGACGACGGCCGGGATGCCGGCGAGCGCCTCGGTCGCGGCGATCGTCGTGCGCGTGTTGTTCGTTCCCGTCCCGACGATGACCCGGCTGCCGGCGGCCGCGCACGCGCGCGAGATCGTGTCGATCACGAGACGCTTCTCGCCGGCGTCGAGCGCGCTCGACTCGCCGGTGGTGCCCAGGGCGACGATCCCGGTCGCACCCGCGTGGAGGTACTCGTGACAGAGGCGCTCGATCCCCGCGGCGTCGACCGCACCCGACGCGTCGAACGGCGTGATCAGCGGCACCCAGACGCCGTGCAGGTCGAGGTCGCTCGTCATGGAACGAGCGTACCGGGTGGGGGCGTGACATTCCGAGGGAATCGCGTCTCGCCGAGTACGTTCGCCGCCGTGCCTGCCGCGCTCCAGTTCGCATTGACGCTGCTCTTCGGCTTCGGCACGGGCCTGCTGTCGGGGATGTTCGGCATCGGCGGAGCCGTGGTGTCGACCCCGGCGATCCGCGTGCTCGGGGCAACGGCGCTGCAAGCCGTGGGCTCGACCCTGCCCTCGATCATCCCGTCGTCGGCGTCGGGCTCGGTGCGGTACCAGCGCGACCACTTGATCCAGGTCAACGTGATGTTGATCGTGAGCGCGTTCGGCGTGCCCGCGTCGATCGTCGGCTCGCGACTCTCGGGCGCGGTGCCGGGCAACGGCCATCTCCTGATGATCGCGACCGCCGCGCTCGTTGCGTACACGGCCTACCGCACCGCGTTCCCGACCGCGCGCACGCTCGAGCGCGCGGCCGACACACGCCACGATGAGCTGTGGCGGCTCGCGGTCATCGGCGTGGCCGCGGGCACGCTCTCGGGCCTGCTCGGCATCGGTGGCGGCATCCTCATGGTGCCGGCGTTCTCGGCGTGGGTCGGGCTGCCGTTGAAGCAGACGATCGCGACGTCGCTCGCGTGCGTCGGCATATTCGCCGTCCCGGGCACGCTCACGCACTGGTACCTCGGTCACATCGATTGGACGTTCGCGATCGCGCTTGCCATCGGCGTGATCCCGGGCGCATGGGTGGGCGCCCGCATCACGATGGCGTCGACCGAGCGCCAGCTTCGCTATTCGGTCGGGAGCGTGCTCGGCATCATCGCGGTGATCTACGGCGCCGGCGAGATCATCGCGTGGGTGCGGTAGCGAGCTCACGCACGCGCCCGAACACCTCGTCGAGCATCGGCGCGGTCAGCCGTCCGGTGAACGTGTTCTGCTGGCTCGGGTGGAACGTGGCAACGATCGTCACGCGGCCGCACGCAACCTCGAGCCCGTGTGCGAAGCGCGGGCGGCGCGCCGGGAGCTCGACAGCGGGAACGGCCGCGGCCCGCAACGTCGACCAGGCCGCGTCGTAACCGAAGGCGCCCAGCACGACGATCACGCGGAGCCGGGCCAGCAGCTGCAGCTCGCGCACGAGAAACGGCAGGCAGGCATCACGTTCGGCGGTCGTCGGCTTGTTCGCGGGCGGCGCGCAGCGCACCGCGGCGGCGATGTACGCGTCGCGCAGGCGGAGACCGTCGCCGGCGCGCACCGATTCGGCCCGGTTCGAGTAGCCGGCGCGATGCAGTGCGCCGAACAGGAAGTCGCCCGACCGGTCGCCCGTGAACACGCGCCCCGTGCGACTGCCACCGTGCGCGGCTGGCGCGAGGCCCACGAGCAGCACGCGCGCACGAGGGTCGCCGAACCCGGGAACCGGGCGGCCCCAGTACTCCTCGTCACGAAACGCGGCGCGCTTGTCGCGCGCGACCGTTTCGCGCCACGTAACCAGACGCGGGCAGGCGCGGCAGCGCACGATTTCGGCCGACAGCGCGTCGAGTTCGTCGGCGTCAGAACCGGTCACCGGCGCCGATGGTACGAGGATCGGCCGGGGCCGGGTACCCTCCGGCGATGCGTGTCCTGCTGCTCGTAAACGCGACGGCGTCGTCGGTGACGGCGCGCAAGCGGGTCACGATCCGCAAGCTGCTCGCGTCGCAGCACGACGTCGAAGTGGCCGAGACGTCTCGCCGGGGACACGCAACGCGGCTCGCACACGCCGCCGCCAACGACGGCTTCGACGTGGTCGCGGTGCTCGCCGGCGACGGGACACTCAACGAGGCCGCCGACGGGTTGCTCCACTCGAACACCGCCCTTGCGCCACTGCCGGGCGGATCGACCAACGTGTACGCGCGCACGTTCGGCTATCCGAACGGTGCCGTCGATGCCGCGAGCACGCTGCTCGCGTCGCTCGGCCGCGGTGCGACCAAGCGCGTCGGCGTCGGGACCGCGAATCGGCGGCTGTTCTTGTTCAATGCGGGTATCGGGTTCGACGCGTCGGTCATCCGCCGCGTCGAGCGTTACGGCGAGCTCAAGCGCCACCTGTCGCATCCGTTGCACATCGCGGCCGCGTTCGAGGCCTGGGCCCGCAAGGAGGGGACGCGCACGAACGTCGACATCGAGCTCGACACGGGCGAGTCGATCGAGGGCGCCCGCTTCGTCATCGTGTCGAAGACCGACCCGTACACGTACCTCGGCCGGCTGCCGCTCCGGATCGCTCCCGACTCCGGGATCGACCGGCCCCTCGCGCTGACCGCCTTCCGCAACCTCGACGCGATCACCTTGCTGGGCAGCGCGATGTCGGCCATGCGCAAGGGCCGATTCCTGGCACACCGCGAGGGTGTCGTTCACCGTCACGACCTTCACCGGTTGATCATCCGCAGCGGTGAACCGTTCGCATATCAAGTCGACGGCGACGACGCGGGCAACACCGAACAGCTCGACATCGAGTACGTGCCCGACGCGCTGACCGTCGTCGTGCCGTAACGGATCGTCAGTCGAACGCGCCCGACACGACGTCGGGAACGTTCGTGATCAGCGCGTCGACTCCGGCGCGCGCGAGCTGTCGCGCCTCGTGCGGGTCGTCGACCGTCCACACGCCGACCTGCAACCCGCTATGGCGCACGCGCCCGATGATCTCCGGCGACGTCCGCAACGCGCTGAGGCGATCGGGGTTTATCCACGCGTGGCCGTGTGCGCGCGCGACCTCGGCGCCCGCGGCCACCTCCTGGCCGCTCGTCAGCCAGGCGGTGTCGAGCTCGGGTGCGAGCTCACGGCAGGCGTCGACGGTCCCCAGGTCGAACGACGAGACGATCGCGTCCGGCGCCAGCTCGCGCACGACGCCCGTCGTGTCGCGCACGACCCGATGATCCGCGGAATCGGCGTCGCGCTCCCAGGGGAGGCACTTGATCTCGACGTTCACCCGCAACCCCGCGCACTCGGCGAGCGCCTCGGGCAGCGTCGGCACGTCGGGGTGGAGCGCGCGCAGGGCCGCGAACGGCTCGGCGGCGAGGAGCCCGAAGCCGTCGATGTGAGGGTCGTGGTGCACGACGAGCACATGGTCGGCGGTGCGCCGGACGTCGAGCTCGACACCATCGGCGCCCAACTCGCGCGCGAGCGCGAACGCGGCGAGCGTGTTCTCCCGGGCGCGCCGGGACGCGCCGCGATGCGCCAGGATCAGGGGACGGGCGGGCACGACCCCCAGCCTACGGAGCGCGCGAACCGGAACACGTTCCACCAACAGCCGCGAAAGTCCTGCTCAGACCCCTTGCCGCTGAAAAGGCAGGCCGTTAGCCTGCCGAGCGCTGGCCGCGCCGCGGGGGTGGGCACCGTCCTGGGGGACGACCTGGGGCGACCTGGGGGACGAGGGGCGGCCAGAGGTGAAACCGGGCGCACAAGCCGGCGCTGACCCGCGGCTGCGCGACCCACGAAGGGGGAACGAAGGTGGCGTTGACCTGGATCCGGACCCACGACTGGGATGCCGACGAGTGGCGCGATCGCGCCTCGTGCCGCGACACGAGCCCCGAGCTGTTCTTCCCGATCGGAACGACGGGCCTCGCACTCGACCAGATCGACGCGGCGAAGCAGGTCTGCGATGCCTGCCCGGTCTCGGGCGAGTGCCTCGAGTTCGCGCTCGGCACCAATCAGGAGGCCGGCGTGTGGGGTGGCCTCACCGAGGACGAGCGGCGTCGCCTGCGCAAGGGCATCGACGTCGCCCCGGCGCCGGC
>DATMUX010000581.1:0-7088 GCA_035563695.1 Acidimicrobiia bacterium | reverse complement strand
ACTCGCAGCCGAGCCGTACCCGTCGCGCGCAACCAGGGGAACGCCTAATTCGATTCGGACGCCGAGCTCGAGCTCGTCGCGCGACGGACCAGGTGGTAGCTCCTGCGTTAAGTCGAGCGCGCGCTGCAGCATCCGGATCGATTCGTCGAGCGCAAACACGGAGAGAGCGTCGATGGCCGCCCCGCGGTATGCAGCGATCGCGTCGATCGGGCGTCCCGCGAGTTCGTAATGGACTGCGAGGCGGCCCCCGTTCAGAGAACTGGGCGCGCCTCCAGCGGCGACTCCCGTCCGATTTGCGAGGTCCGACAAGGCTTCGGCGGCTCGCGAGTGCATCTGTCGGCGACGGGCCGCGCTTGTTTGCTGATACAGGGTTTGCTGGACGAGCGCATGCGCGAAGCGGTAGGCACCGGCATGGTCCGGAGTTTCAGCGACGAGCGCGGCAAGTACAGCCGCGTCGAGGACATCGAGCACAAGAGTCGTTTCGGCCTCGGTGACGGCGCCGAGAACGTCGACGTCGAAGTCCTGCCCGATCACCGCCGCCGCGCTCAGCACCAACACGGCGTCGTCCCCAAGGCGAGCGACGCGCTGTTCCACTACGGAACGGACGCTTGCCGGCAAGTCGATCTCGCCGGGTGCCCCCGTCACGAACCAGTGGCCGGAATCGTCGTGGACGATGGCTCCCGACTCGTCGAGGTGACGCAACACCTCGACGACGAAGAAGGGATTGCCGCCCGTGTCTCGGTGCAGTGCGCGCACCAGTGCGAGGCCCATTTGATCGAGCCGGCCGGCAGTCTTGGCTTCGAGGAGTTCGACGATCTCGTTCTCGATGAGCCCCGTCAGCTCGATATGTCTCGTTCCGGGTTGACGATAGAGGTCGGCGAGGAAGTCCCGTAGCAGATGCGACCGCGTCACTTCACTGGAGCGGTACGTCCCGAAGATCACAATCTTGAGCGCGGTGGACGCGCGTACGAGGTGCCGTAAGAGGGAGAGGCTCGCGGTGTCGATCCACTGCAAGTCGTCCAACACCAGGACCATCGGTGTGAGCTGCGACACGGCTTCCAGGAGCGCGACGACCGCGTCCATCATCAGCTGGCGTTCACGCTCGGCATCGGACTCGATGAGTTCACCCACGGGAAGCCGATCGTCAAATGCCGGCAGCAAACGGCGCAGCGCGCCGGCGTGAGCGGCGCAAAGGCGGCTGAATGTCCGCGCGTCGCAGTGCCGAAGCGCGTGCGTCAACGCTCCGACCCAGACCTGGTACGGAGCGCTTCCCCCCTCGGTGCACTCACCGAACAGGACCGACGCACCCTCATCGCGTGCGCGCGCGGCGGCCCGCGCGACCATGCTCGTCTTTCCCACGCCCGCCTCGCCAGCCACGAGCACGACGCGAAGCCGGCCGTCGGCGGTTGCCTCCTCGAATGTGCGCTGCAGCTCGACGAGCTCATCCACGCGACCGCAGAACCCGAACGTCGAGATGCCCGTCGACGTCAGTAACTGTTCCAGCCGAATGGGAAGGGGGATGCCCATTCGTCGTCGGCCGGTTCCCACAACACCCGCCACACGCGAGTAGGCGCGGGCAACCCCTTGAGCTCATGGACACCGTGGTCAACGATTTGATGCCGCAGCCGAGTACCAGCGACAACCCGGACGACATCACTCAGAAGGATCTCACCGGCATTCGCGATCGCGCACACGCGCGCCGCTTCCGCCGCGGCAATGCCGTGCAGCTCCCCGTCCTCGGCGGCGAGGTCGCCGAGGCTGATACCGATACGCAGTCCGATTTGCTCGTCGTGAAAACGATTGTGGTGCTGCACGGCGCGCTGGATTGCGACAGCAGCGTCAACCGCGTCGGCCGCGCCCGCAAACGCGAGCATCGCGCCGTCACCAGTACCCACAATGACCGCGCCCGCGTTGACCTCGGCGGCCCGACGAACAATGCGGTCATGCTCGCGCAACAGCGTGTCGGCGACGACGTCGCCGAGCACAGACCGCTGTTCCGTCGAGCCAACGAAATCCGTGAACAAGACGGACCACGTCCCCGATCGCAGACCCGCCATGGCGCGAGCGTACGAGGCGCACCCGCCGGGCGCTACCCCTACCGAGATGGCGCAGCGACGCGTGCCGGAACTATCGGACTCACGCCGGTGGGATGTTGGCGTTGTACCGAAACACGTTCGCCGGGTCGTACACGTGCTTCAGCTCCGTCAGGCGTCGCCACTTCTCGGGACCGTACGCCGCACCCCGAATTCGGTCCGCGGGGTCGTCGCTGGCAAAGTTGACATACAGGCCGAGGCTGTAGGGCTCGAGCGCGGTGAAGAATGCCCGGACCCACTCTCTGTGCCGCAGTGGGTCAGGGTCGTCTGGCAGCCACGACGCAACGATGTTGATGTCGTGGCGCGCGTTCCGGTGGGGATATGCGGTGGCGGCGTCAGGCACGCGTGCAACTGCGCCGCCCTGCGTGAAGATCGCGATCGAACTCATCGGTGATGAGATCGTGTCGACGTTGTCGAGCAGCACAGTGGTGACCGCATCGTCAAGAGGCCCGAGTTTGTGTGATCGCCAGTAGTAGTGACGGCCATGCGGGAACGCGGCGTCGAGGAATCGTTGGTGCGCGCTATACGGGCGAGTAGTCACCGTGTCGACTGCAGGAGGCGGAAGCGTCGCGCGCAATCGGTCGATCTGCTCGCTACCGGCTCTAGGGTTGCCCGCATACGTGACGACAAGGGCAATGATCGGTCGCCCATGCAGCGCGTCGGGGATCGTCGGCAACGGCGGGGCGAGTCGAAGGTTTGCCATGACACCCAACTCGTCGGGAGCTTCCTCGGCGAGCACGCGCAGAGCCGTGACCACCGCGGACGCGTGATCGATTGTCCAGACGAGCATTCCTGCCAACACGGCGGGGCCGAGTGGGTGTAACTGGAATTCAAACGATGTGACGACTCCGAAATTACCGCCGCCACCACGTAGCGCCCAGAACAGGTCTGGGTTCTCTTGCTCGCTCGCGACGACGAACTCGCCGTCGGCCGTGACGACGTCGCAACACAGCAGGTTGTCGATGCTGAGACCGAAGCGCCGCATCAGATGGCCGAGGCCGCCGCCGAGCGTGAGACCAGCTACGCCGGTATGGCTGACGATCCCACTCGTTGTGACCAAGCCGAGTGCCTGTGCCTCACGGTCGAGGTCCGCATTGAGACAGCCGCCCTGCACGCGGATGGTGGCGCGGCCCGGATCGACCCGAGAGCCTGTCATCGCGGAGAGATCGATCACCATCCCGCCATCGCACACTGCGTAACCGGCAACTGAGTGCCCGCCGCCGCGCACTGCGATCAGCAGATCGTGCTCCCGCGCGACGCGGATCGCGGCGGCGACATCGGACGGGGCCCGACAGCGCGCGATCACGGACGGTCGACGATCGATCGCGCCGTTCCACACCTGGCGAGCCGCGTCGTACCCGTCGTCGGATTCGCCGAACACCTCGCCCGCGAAATCCAACGCAAGCGCATGAACGAACGCCGGTGAACTCGCCACGCCGACCGACCTCCCATGTCATCATAAAGGGCCAAGGGGCAGGACGACGCGAGCCCGACAGAGCATCCTGCTTATGCCGTTTCGTCGTGGGCTGTCGAGGGGTTGCGTGCGCAGGCTGAGGCGACGTGAACGGGGGAGTCGGCCGGGTGTGCAGCATGGCATCCCCGAACGCCGGCCGGGAGAACGCCGGGCCGCAGCAGGAGCGTGTCAGTCCGCCGGCGAAACTGGCGTCGCGCCGTCGGCATCAACCGGAGCCCGGGCGGGAAGAGGATCCGGGTGCGCGGCGGCGCGACTACCGGCAGCAACACCGAACCCGACCGAGAAATGCCTGGTCAGGCACACATTCTTCAATCCGTCCGCTCCCCGAACCAGTCGGGCGCCTCGATCGGCGGGTTCGGCAGCGGCGTGATCCCCCGCGCCCGGCACTCGGCTGCGAACGCGGCCCGGTCGGCGGGCACCGCCCGCGGGTCGCCCATCATGATCTCGAGCAGGAGCGCGCCCTGCGGTCCCGCTTCGATCGGCCCGAACACCGCGCCCTCGTCGAGCACCAGGTTCGTGCCCGCGGCGCACAGCTCGCCACCCACGCGGATCTCCCCTGAGAGCACGTACACGACGTGGTCGCTGCGATGGCCGTGGCGCTCCACGTACATCCCCGGGTCGTAGCGCGCGTAGAGCACCAGGAGGCCGGGCCTCCACTCCAGGTACTTCTCCCACACGGACACCCGGCGATCGCCGTGCATCTGCGCCTTGACCTCCTGCCACGGCACGTCGTCGACGCGGGTCACCCGCAGCTCGGCCATATCGGCACCAGTGTGTTCGACGCGCCCACCCGGCCGCCACAGTGCGCACCGGGCAGGCAGGCCGAACCGAACGCGCGCTCAGATGATGCGGCGGTAGATCAGCTGTTGGGTCGAAGCCGGGTCCTCGGCGTACACACCTCGGACACTCTTGTCGACGAACTCCCCGAACTTCGCGTCGGCCGCGAGCGCCTGCTGGGCGCGTTCGAGCTCGCCGATGTCGGTGTACGAGCTCAACCACGCCACCGCGGCGTAGTTGCCGGTCGCGACCGAAGCGAACAGAACGGGGATGCCGACGGTCTTCTCGGCTCGCTGGGCGATCTCGACGCCCAGCTCCATGCCCTTGGTCACGCTTCCGTTCGCGCACGTCGTCTGCACCGTGCTGACGTACTCGCCTCGACGGTTGGGGTCGGGTGTTCCGTGCACTATCTGGAGCAGCGCGTCATCGGCGCCGCCCGCGGCGTACTTCGCACCTTCGTCCAGCATCGATGCGTACGAGTCGTCGGCGAGCAACTTGTCGTTTGCGGCTTCGAGCGTTGCGAGATCGGGGACGAACGTGCTCCACACGAGTGTCCCGACCTCGGGTGAGAACATCAGCGCGTGGAGCGAGATGTTCAATCCGGTGAGTTGATGGCCCTTCTCGGTGATGGCAGTGGCCCACGTCATCGAGGCTCGAGTGCTTCCCGGAGCGAGACGTGCGCGCCGACTGAAGAGGTACATGGCTCCTCCTCTCTTGAGCGGCGTTGCAGCCTCGCGCCCGAGGTACGAGGAGTCAATGGCCCCGACGGGAGGCGTTCACCGTCCCTAGACCGGCCAGTCGAGTTGTGCCTCGGGCACCCCCACAGACCGTGCGTAGTCGGCCGCGGCCGCGCGACCGGACGCGTCGCCGCGCGGGTATCGGAACGTTCGGCCGGCGAACACCACGAACGACTCGGTGTCGGTGCGGAAGTCGCAGTACCAGCCGCCGGAGTGTTCGAGCGCGCGCTCGAGCGCGGCCGCGAGTCGTTCCGCGTCGCGTTCGTCGGCCTCGAAGTCGACAAAGGTCCACGTACGGGGTTGACCGGCATCGACGTCTCCGACGTCGGCCCGCGAGACCTTCGTGACCGTCAATCTCACGCCGTCGACGATGCCGCCGACCCGCAGACTCTCCGCGATGAGCCCCCCGACGAGCGGCATCCGCGCACGCTAGTGCTGGATCGACCCCGTGTTGACGACCTCGAACGCGGTCCCCGGGACCGACTTCATCTGGTTCAGGTCGTTGTCGTTCCAGCGGGGATCGGCCGCGCCCGTGATGTACCACGACGATCCGTTGTCGGCGACGATCATGCCGTAGGTCTTGAGCGCCTGGAGAATCACGAGCGACTGGCCGTGGAAGTGGCTGAGGTCGAACGACGCCTTCAGCCGCAGGCGCAGCCCCATCGGCGGCAGCGCGGGGTTGGTCGACGACGACGCGTAGTGCGTAGCCGGCAGGATGAACCCCTTCTGCGTGTACGGCACGGTGAAGCGCACCGCATGGTTGATGTGACCGGCCGCGACCTCGTCGTACCGCACGAGACCGGGAAGGATCGGCAGTCCCGCGGCGTCGGCCGATGTCCAGTAGAGCGGCCGCAAGGCGTTCGACCGCAGGTTCCAGTTCACGCCGACGTCGGCGTCCCAGTACGTGCCCCGCCAGAACGCGCGCCCGAGCTCGAACAGGTGACAGGTGCCCTGCTGCAGCACGAGCACGTGGCGGTCCCCAGTGCTCGCCGAGCCGCCTTCGACCGGCGCGTTCGGCGGGATGGGGAACGGACCGGGATCACTCTCGTCGCCGTACGCGGTGTAGTGGATCGTCTGCTTCGCTTCCGTCGACGGCACCACCATGTACGGGATGCCGTACGCGCCGCCGCCGCCGAAGTCGGGATGCAGGTTCGTCTGGCTGCCCTGGGTGATGTTCGCGATGAACGTCGACGAATCGGCGCGCACCGGGAGATTCGTCACCTTCTGGTTCCACGGGTTGTTGAGCGGGAACACCGGACAGCCCGCGAGCGTCGGCCCCGACGTAGAGCCGGGGGTGGTGGCCGCGAGGACCGACATGGCGGCGTAGACGATCGCGAGGCGTACCCCCATGCCTCTTGCATCGGCCTCCTGCCGCCGTGGTCTTGAACCGTCCTAGTCTGACGGCGTGCATCTCGTCGGCCTGACCGGCCTGACCGGCCCGGCCGTGCTGGCGTACATCCCGAGCCCGCCGCACGGCATCGTCCACATCGGTCCCGTCCCGCTCCACGCCTACGGGCTGATGCTCGCGCTGGGTGTCCTCGCCGCGGCCAAGATCGCGGAGATGCGCTGGGTCCGGCGCGGCAACGCGCAGAAGGACTTCGCCGCGATCGTCGTGCCGGTCGTCGTCGCGGGCGTCGTCGGCGCGCGTATTTACCACTTGTTCACCGGATACAAGTGGAGCCAGAACGGCATCGTCGGGACGGTCGAGATCTGGAAGGGCGGTCTTTCGATCTGGGGCGCGGTCGCGGGCGGCGTGATTGCGGTTGCGATCGTCGGACGTCGTCGTCATCTCGACGTTGTCGAATTGCTGGACGTCATCGCGCCGGGTCTCGCGCTCGCGCAGGCGATCGGGCGGTGGGGCAACTATTTCAACCAGGAGCTCTTCGGGCGGCCGACGACGTTGCCGTGGGCGTTGAAGATCGATCCCGCGCACCGTCCGGCCGGCTACACGCAGTACGCCACGTTCCATCCCACGTTCCTGTACGAGTCGTTGTACTGCCTGGCGCT
>DATMUX010000580.1:0-2492 GCA_035563695.1 Acidimicrobiia bacterium | reverse complement strand
GCACGAAGGTCGCCGTTGTCGTCATGGCTCTACAAGGCTTCACGCACAACACGTGACTTTGAGGTGCTGACAGGCAAGGACGGCGTTGAGCGGTATGCCAAGCGGCGCGTGCGTCGCTGGGAACGCCGCAAGGGCCTTGGTTGGTGGTATCGGAAGACACGCCTTTAAGGGCTGTTCGAGCGGGGAACGATCATGCGGGGACATCAACGGAAGGCGAGCGCGGCTGCCGTGCTGCTTGCGCTCTTCGCTGTCGCGAGCTGCAGTTCCTCCTCCTCGGGGAAGACGCCGAAGTATCAGCTCCAGCCTGTTACGACGAGCAGCACCGCGAGCCCTACCTCTGTGGCGCCGACAACGGTCGCGCCGACAACCGTCGCGCCCACAGCTGTCGCACCCGTGACTGCGCCACCCGCTACCTCGCCGCCGGCGACGCATCCACCGGCGACGAGTCCGCCGCCGACCAGTCCGCCGGTTACCAATCCGCCGGTCACCAGTCCGCCGCCGACGAGCGGTCCGCCGAGTGGCGCAACGGCGTTGTGCAAGGACGGCTCATACTCCTACGCGGCGCACCACCAAGGGGCTTGCTCGCATCACGGTGGTGTCGCGGTCTTCTACAACTGACTTGTGTCGTACCGTTTGTTCGTAAGCCTCACTGTCAGCATCCTTGCGTTCTGCGCGGCATGCTCCGGTAGATCAGTGTCTCGCGCTGCGAACACTGGAAGCACTTCGACGACCGCGGCTGTCGCGTCCGTACAACAGGTCGCGAGCGTTATCGCTCAGCACAAGGGAGAATTGAATCGCTTGCTCGCGAATGACGACGCATGCAACCTTGCGTTTCTCGGCGCCGTCGATGACAAGGCCTTCACAAACTCGGACGCTCCATCGCCGAGGACCGTGACTCAAGCAATACTGTGCACCGCCATCGTCCATCCGTTGGTCACGGCGTCGGAATCGCTTGTCTCCGATCTAGCCGCGCTCGAGCCACCACAAGAGGTCGCGGCGCTGACGAAGGACACGCTCACGACGGCACGCTCGTTGAGCAGAGAAGCATCCACCCTTGGGAAATGCCTGCCGACCGTCCCGACGAGTAATGACGCCATTGGTCAGTGCACCAACATCCAGTTGTTCACCGATGCCGCACGAGCGTTGCTGTCGAAGCTCGCGGGTTGGTCACCGTACGGAGCGGGTTAGAAGGGGCAACGCGGGCGCTCGCACTCGCCGTACACCAAATTCGTTCGCCCAGTAGCGGTGCTATTCCATGAGAGTGCGCGCAGGCCGGCACGCCGGGACGCTTTGCCTTGGTTCGACTGTTCGCGACCGTGCTTGCGGGTCTCCGCATCTCGCGCCTTGCCAGCGTTCGTACACCTGTGTCCACGCTCGGCGAGGCGGGTGACTTGGCTAAGGTCCACTGCATGCCCCGTCGAATGCCAGGCGCGTTGTCGTGATCCACTTCGAGGAGCGCGGGTTGGTCGGGCTGGCGACGATCGATCGGCAGGAGCGGCGGAACGCGCTCAACGCCGAGCTGTGCGACGAGCTGCGCGCCCGGCTCGAGCGCGACACGGGTCTGCGCGCGTTCGTGATCACCGGCGCGGGTTCGGCCTTCTGCTCCGGCGCCGACCTGGTGACGCGCTTCGCCGCCGACGGCGATGCGCCGACCGACACCTTCCGGCCCGCGTTCGAGCGGGTCCTCGATGCGATCGTGGCGTTCCCGGCGCCGGTGATCGCGGCGGTCAACGGCCCGGCGATCGGCGCCGGCATGCAGTTGGCCGTGGCCTGCGACCTGCGGGTCGCGGCGTTGGGCGCACGCCTGGCCATCCCCGGCGGTCGCCTCGGGATCCACCTCAGCGCGCGCAACATCTGGCGCCTCGTGCAGCTCGTTGGCCAGGGTGTCGCGCGCGATCTCCTGCTCGCCGGGCGGGCGCTCGACGCCGAAGAGGCCTTGCATCTCGGACTGGTGCAGTACATCGAGCACGACGCCCTCGGCGCCGCCCTCGCACTGGCCGGCGAGATCGCGACGTCGGCCCCGCTGACGGTCCAGGGCCACAAGCGCGCCCTCAACCTCGTGGCGGAACAGGTGTGGTTGTCCGACGCGGCCCGCGCCGTCGTCGCGGAGCTCGAGGCCCGCGCGTTCGCGAGCAACGACCTCCAGGAAGGGATGGCCGCGTTCACCGAGAAGCGCGCGCCGAACTTCGAGGGCCGCTAGAGCGAGAGCCGGCGAACCCGCGGCTCGCGGGGCGCGACGTTGCCGCCCGAGCTGATGATCCCGACGCGCGCGCCCGCGAGACCCGCGTCGCGGGTCGCGCCGAACGCGATCGCCGCGCTCGGCTCGACCATGAGCCGCGCGAGTTCCCACACCGAACACCGCGCGTCCTCGATCTCCGACTCCGCGACAGTCACGAACTCGACGTCGTGCGCGCGCAGGATCGCGCTCGTGCGTTCCGAGCACCCGGTGCGCAGGCCGTCGGCGATGGTGGCGCGACGGTCGACGGGGGCGG
>DATMUX010000579.1:0-6151 GCA_035563695.1 Acidimicrobiia bacterium | reverse complement strand
CGGCGTCATCGGGCCTGCCACACGGGCGGGCGCTTCTGGGCGAACGCCGCCGGACCCTCCTTGGCGTCCTCGGTCTGGAAGATGTAGCTCGAGAGCTTCGACTCCTTCTCGAACGGGGTGCGCAGCTCCCGGCCGAGCCGGTCGAGGATCTCAGCCGCGGCGACCGGGTCGGCACCGTCGGCCACCGCGGCGCGCAACTCGCGCACCGCCGCGCGCAGCTGTTTGGTGACGTCCTCGTCGAAGTAGAGGCCTTGCAACGCGCTCTGCTTCGTTGCCTGCACCGCGAGCGGCGCGTTCGCGATCATCCGCTGTGCGTACTCGCGCGCGTTGTCGAGGAGCGCCTCACGCGGCACGATCGCGTTCAGCAGACCCATCGCGAAGGCCCGCTCCGCCGGGATCAGGTCGGCGCACAACAGGAATTCCATCGCCTGCGGCCACGGAATCTGCCGCGGGAGCCGCACGGTGGTACCGCCGCCGGCGAACAGGCCCCGCTTGGGCTCCATCACGGCGAACTTGGCCTCCGGGCACGCGACGCGAATGTCGCAGCCGCCGAGCATCTCCATCCCGCCCGCGGTGCAGAACCCGTTGACGGCCGCGACGACCGGCTTGTACAGCGGCCAGTTGCGCAGCACCGCCCGCGTGCCGTCGTCGAGCCGGTAGCCGTTGAGCTCGGTGAGTCCCGACTCGGCGATCTCCTTTTGGAACTTCGTGATCTCCGGGACGTACTTCTTCAAGTCGGCACCCGAGAAGAACGCCTCACCCACACCGGTGACGATCGCGACCCACGCCCCGTCGTCGGCCGCGAAGCGTTCCCACGCTTCCCGCAGGGCCTTGAAGTGCTCCATGTCGCAGGCGTTGCGCGCCTCGGGCCGGTCGATCGTGATCAGGACGACGTGCTCGTCGTCGCGCTCGTAGTGAATCGGCATGCCTCTCCTCGATCAGGTCGGCGGCGCGTCACGTTACTCACGCCCCGGACACCGGCGACGACACTCTGAGCGTTCTCGCGGCAGGGCAATCTGCTCGAACACGACCCGCGTTCGGCCACTACTCCCGGCAAATCCGACAAGAGCCTTCACACACCGCGCGAGATGCGGTAGATTCTTCCAGGTTCGAGCCGGCGGAGCGGAACGAGTACTGCATGCCTCAGCACACGACGCCACCGGTGGCACCGCGCGCTGAAGGCCGACGCGGCTCGGAATCGCCCCGCGCACGAACGTCGCGCGCCCCGAGCCCCTAGTCGGGAGCCGGCGCGGCAACCGGCGTGGCGCGTCCCCGGTGGTGTACCCCCACGCACTACCGGGGCGCGTCACCCCTCGACGCCGCCGCGTACCGGCGGCGCGCGAGTCTCGGCGCACCTGACGCGGGCGTCACCTGCGTGCGAGGATGACGGGCCCCGAAACCGAAGGAGATCCGGTGGCCGAACGACCACGAGCGCTCGTGACCGCGCCCTTCCGGGGCGAGGGCATGGACACCCTCCGCTCCGTCGCCGAGGTCGTGTACGACCCGTGGATCGAGCAGATCCCGTTGCGGATCTACGACGGGGAGAAGCTCGCGGCCCGTATCCGTGAGGAGGGGGCGGACATCCTGATCGTCGAGTCCGACTTCGTCACCCCGCCGGTGTACGACCTGCCGTTGCGGCTGATCGGCTCGTGCCGGGGCGACCCCAACAACATCGACGTCGCGGCTGCGACCAAGGCCGGCATCCCGGTGCTGCGCGCCCCCGGCCGCAACGCCAACGCCGTCGCCGAGCTGACGCTCGCCTTGCTGTTCGCCGTGAACCGCTTCATCGTGCCCGCCGACGCCGACGTGCGGACCGGGAAGGTCTATGCCGAGGGCAAGATCCCCTACCAGCGTTACCGCGCGTGGGAGCTGGCGGGCCGGACGGTCGGGATCGTCGGGCTCGGCGCGGTCGGCCGGGCCGCGAAGTGGCGATTCGAGGGCATCGGCATGCGGGTGTTGTCGTTCGACCCGTACAACCCCGATGCGACGCATCACGACGACGTGAACGTGATGCTCGCCGAGTGCGACGTCGTCTCGGTGCACGCGGTCGTCACGCCCGAGACCGAAGGCATGATCGGGGCCGCGCAGTTCGCGGCGATGCCACCCGGTGCCATCTACCTGAACTCGGCCCGGGCGATGCTGCACGACACCGACGCGCTCGTCGCCGCGTTGCAGTCAGGGCATCTCGGCGGCGCCGGCCTCGACCACTTCAAGGGCGAGAACCTGCCGACCGACCACCCATTCTGCGCGATGACCAACGTCGTGTTGACCCCGCACATCGGAGGAGCGACGTACGACACGGAAGCGAATCACTCCAAGCTGATCGCCGACGACGTCGTGCGCATCCTGCGCGGCGACAAGCCCGTCAACTGTGTGAACCCGGAGGTGCTGTCGTGAGAGATCCTGGTGCGCGGACGCGGCTTTCTTGCTCCGTGACCCTCGGTTTCCGACGCTCGTCGAGCACAAAACGATCGGAGAAGGGCGAAGCCGCATGAGCACACCAAAGGGCACCGCAGCCGAGATCAAAGAAGAGCTGCTCTGGGTCGCAAAGGAATCCCTGCGTACGAACCTCGTGCACGGTACGGCGGGCAACTTCTCGGCCCGCCTCCCCGACGGCAACGTCGTGCTGACGCCGTCGTCCCTGGCCTACGAGACGATGACGCTCGACGACCTGGTGGTGTGCGATCTCGACGCGAACGTGCTCGAAGGCGACAAGGGGCCCACCACCGAGAAGATGCTGCACCTCGCCTGCCTGAAGGCGTACGACGACATTCACGCGGTGATCCACTGCCACGCGAAGTACTGCACGATGTTCGCGCTCACGCACCAGCCGATTCCGTGCGCGATCGAGGAGGTGGAGGTGTACGTCGGCGGCGACGTACCGGTCGCCAACTACCAGTTCACGGGATCGGAAGAGCTCGCCGACGAGGTCTCGAAGTGGGTCGGAGACCGCGCGGCCGTTCTCATGGCGAATCACGGGCTGCTCACGGTCGGCAAGTCGGCGAAGGACGCGTTGAAGATCGCGAACCTCGTCGAGCTCACCGCGGAGATCGTGTGGGGCGCCCGGCAGCTCGGCGAGATCGTGCCGCTCCCCGACTCCACGCGGGAGAAGATGGCTCCGATCTACACGATGCTCCGCGGCATGTGACGAGGCGTCACTTCTTGCGGCAGACGGTCAAGCCGTCGGCGACCGGCAGCATGACGGTGTCGACGCGCTCGTCGGCCGCAACCATGTCGTTGAACGCGCGGATCGCGCGGGTGTTGTCGTCGTCGGCCTCGGCCTTGACGACGTTGCCGTCCCACAGCACGTTGTCGACGAGGATTACCCCGTTGGTGCGCATTCTCGGCAGCAGGGCCTCGTAGTAGTTCGGGTAGTTCGGCTTGTCGGCGTCGATGAAGGCCAGGTCGAACACGACGTCGGGCGCGAGCGCGGCCAGCGTGTCGACCGCGGGCGCGAGGCGCAGCTCGATGCGGTCACTCACGCCGGCCTTGTCCCAGTAGCTGCGGCCGATGGCAGTCCACTCGTCGGAGATGTCGCAGCAGAGGAGGCGGCCGTCGGCGGGCAGACCGCGCGCGATGCAGAGCGCCGAGTAGCCCGTGAACGTGCCGACCTCGACGGCCCGGCGCGCCCCGACGAGCCGCGTGAGCACCGTCAGGAACGCGCCCTGCTCGGGAGCGATCTGCATGCCGGCGATCGGGCCCAGCGCCGCGGTCTCGGCGATCAGGTCGCGTTGGAGCGCGTCGGGCGGCGTCCCGTGATCGACGAGATAGTCGGCCAGCTCGGCGCTCAGCAGGAAGGACTTCGGCGGTCTCGGATCGCTCACGACCGCAGACGCTACCGGTGGCAGCCGGCTCGTCGCACTGACACGCGCGTCATCCAGAGCGTACGATCCTGCCGCTCGCGGCATCGGGGCGCGTGCGGCGACCGGGAGAGGACGTGACCGAGCTCCACACAGGCGACGGGCAGGTCACCGCCAGCGCGGCCGGGCTCGCGGCGGCCGTGCTCGACGAGGAAGCGGCCCGCCAGGCCGCCCAGGCGCGCGCGAAGGAGCAGGTGATCTTCCCCGACGATCTCCTGCCGGGGGTTCAGTCCGAACCGGTGACGTTCGCCCAGGCCTTCGCCAAGGGCGGCGTGCGCATGTTCGTGGTGCTCGCGCTCATGCTCTCGCTCGACCAGCTGACCCTGAACGCGGTGCAGGCCATCACGCCGGAGCTGCGCCGCACGTTCCACATCAGCAGCGGGAGCGCGGTCTTCATCGGTACGGCGTCGGGCCTCTTCTACGCCCTCGGCGCGATACCGCTCGGCTGGCTCGCCGACCGGATGAGGCGCGTCCCGATCGTCGGCGTCGCGTCGTTGGTCGCCGGGCTGTTCACGTTCCTCACCGGTATCGCGGTCAGCTCGTTCATGTTCTTCTGGACGATGTGCGCCACGGGGGTCGCCAAGGCGAACAACATCGCCGTCGGACCACCACTGATCGCCGACAACTACCCCATCGGGATCCGGGCCCGGATGTCGGCGGTGTCGAACATCGGCACGCAGATCGTCGGCAACCTGAGCCCGTTCCTCGTCGGCGTCATCGCCGCGTGGGCCGGAGGCGTCGAAGGTTGGCGCTGGGCGTTCGTCGTGTTCGCCGTTCCGAGCATCGTGCTCGGCCTCGTCGCGTTCACGATGCACGAGCCGCCGCGGGGGCAGTTCGAGAAGCAGGACGTGCTGGGCGAGGTCATCGAGGACGAGCACCCCATGCATCCCTCGATGGAGGCGGCGTTCGCCCGCCTCCGCAAGATCGCGACGATCCGCACGTCGATCGCCGCGTTCGCGGCGCTCGGATTCGGGCTCTTCGCCCTGGGCAGCCTGCAGGTGCTGTACCTGAACGACACGCTCCACGTCACGAACATCGTGGCGCGGGGCTTCGTGCTCAGCATCGCCGGGTACACGGCGGTGCCGTTCCTCTATCCCGTCGGCGCCTACTTCGACCGCACCTACCGCCGGGACCCGGCCAAGGCACTCGTCATCGTCGGGCTCCTGATCCTCCCCTCGGCGCTGTTCACGCCGCTGCAGGTCTCGACCAGCAGCGTCGTGTGGTTCGTCATCTTCGGCATCCCGCAGGCCGTGCTCACCGCCTGCGCGTTCGCGATGGTGACGCCGGTGCTCCAGGCCGTCTGCCCGTACCGCCTCCGCGGACTCGGTGTGGCGATGGGCGTGATGTACGTCGTGTTGATCGGCGGCTTCGCCGGCGGCATCCTGGCCGACTTCTTCACGAATGCCATCGGTGTCCGGGGCGCAGTGCTGCTCCTCGGCATCCCTACGAGCATCATCGGGGCGCTGCTCCTGATGAACGGCGCGCGTTTCATACGCCACGACCTGTCGTTGGTCGTCGAGGAGCTCCTCGAGGAACAAGAGGAGATGCGCAAGCGCGCGGTGGAAGGTGCGCGCACGCCCGTGCTGCAGGTGTCGAACATCGACTTCTCGTACGGACCGGTGCAAGTGCTCTTCGACGTCAATTTCGAGATCCACGAGGGCGAATGCGTCGCGCTCCTCGGCACGAACGGCGCGGGCAAATCGACGATCCTGCGCGTCATCAGCGGGCTCGAGGTGCCCGAGCGCGGCGTGGTCCGGCTGAACGGACGCAACATCACCTACGTCGCACCCGAACAGCGGGTGCGGCACGGCATCGTCCAGCTTCCGGGCGGCAAGGGGGTCTTCCCCAGCCTCACCGTGGAACAGAACCTCGCCGTCAGCGCGCGCCTGCTCGGCGGCACGGCGGCCGAGCAGCAGGCCCGGATCGCCGAGGTGCTCGACCTGTTCCCCGAGTTGGTGGAACGGCTGCGCCAGCCGGCGCGCAGCCTCTCCGGTGGGCAGCAGCAGATGCTCGCGCTCGCACGCGTGCTCCTCCACCGGCCCGAGGTACTCCTGATCGACGAGCTGTCGCTGGGTCTCGCGCCCGTCGTCGTCCAGCGCATGCTCGAGCTGGTCGACGACCTCCGGGCCCGCGGCCAGACGATGGTGATCGTGGAACAGTCCTTGAACGTCGCGCTCGCGATCTCCGATCGGGCGATCTTCCTCGAGAAGGGCGAGGTGAAGTTCGAGGGCGCGGCCGCCGAGCTGATGGAGCGCGACGACCTCGCTCGGGCGGTGTTCTTCGGCACCGAG
>DATMUX010000578.1:0-2294 GCA_035563695.1 Acidimicrobiia bacterium | reverse complement strand
GGAAGCGCTTCCACGAGCCGCTGCTCGTCTCGTCGACCGACGGCGTGGGCACGAAGTCGCTCGTCGCCGGGCTCGCGAACCGGCGCGACACGATCGGCATCGACTGCGTCGCCATGTCTGTCGACGACATCGCCGCGCAGGGTGCCGAGCCGCTGTTCTTCCTCGATTACATCTCGGTGGGCAAGCTCGTCCCCGAGGAGATCGACGACCTGGTCGCGGGCGTCGCCAAGGGGTGCCGCGACGCCCGCTGCGCGCTGCTCGGCGGCGAGATGTCGGAGCACCCCGACGTGATGGAGCCCGGCGAGTTCGACCTCGTGGGCTTCGCGGTCGGCGTCGTGGAGAGGTCGCAGCTGCTGCCGCGCGACGTGCGCGCCGGCGACGCCGTGGTCGGGCTCGCGAGCCCGGGCCTGCGCTGCAACGGCTACTCGCTCGCGCGCAAGGCGTTGCTCGAGCGGGCCGGCCGCTCGGTGCACGACGCGGCGTGGCCGGGGTCGCATGTCAGCCTCGGCGACGTGCTGCTCGAGCCGAGCGTGATCTACGCGCCGGCGATGGTCGACCTCACCCGCGAGGTGGCCGTCCACGCGTTCGCGCACGTCACCGGCGGCGGCATCCCCGACAACCTGGCCCGCGTGCTGCCCGACCGCTGCGATGCGGTGGTGCGCCGCGGCCGCTGGCCCGAGCCGCGGATCTTCGCCGAGATCCAGGCCGCGGGCGATGTGACCGACGACGAGATGCAGCACGTGTTCAATCTCGGGATCGGGATGCTCGCCGTCGTGGCCCCACACGATGCCGAGCGCACCGTCGACGTGGTGCGATCCCGCGGCCACGACGCTTGGATCGTCGGCGAAGTTGCCGATGGACACGGACGTGTGCACGTGCAATCGGATTGACCGCCGTCGACGCGGTTCCCGGGATGTTCCCGGCGATCGTGTACCGGTGGGTCCTCCGGGAGCTTTGCGCACGTGAGGACAGCTTGTCCTAGAATAGTTCCTGCGACCTAGATCACTGGGTATATAGGGCAAAGTGGTCGAAGGCGTACGGAATGCCGGTCAATTCGTGTTTTTTCCCGGCTGGACTATCGTAAAGACCCAGATTCTGCCGATAAGGGACACGACTGACACGGACGTCGAGCGGACCGTTGTGGGGAGCGGCCCTTGCCGGCCCGGCGCTGATGTAAGCGAGACAACCTCGACGACCAAGGTGGAGCCGATGGAACCGTACGACGACGATGCCCTGTTGACCCCGTCGGAAGTAGCGGCGATGTTCCGCGTGAACCCGAAGACCGTCACCCGTTGGGCGCGCGCCGGCAAGATCTCGGCGATCCGCACGCTCGGCGGCCATCGGCGCTTCCGGGCCAGCGAGATCCGGCAGTTCCTCGAGCAGGTCGAAGACAGCGACCGAATCTGAGGAACGTGGTGTCCAACGCGGCGGGGTGACTCGCCGCGTTGTCGCGCCCGGACCCGTTTCCTTTCTGGCCAACCTGCGTCAATGTTCCATGCCACGTATGGAGATCTGACGCAGGTTCGTGGAAGGGGGACGAGGCGACGGACGAGGTGAGTGGCCGGGACCGGCGTCGATCCGGTGACCTCGCGCTTTTCAGGCGCGCGCTCTGCCAACTGAGCTACCCGGCCATATTGACGGGTCGGCTAGCGCTACGCCTCCCCTACGGTCGGCTTCGCTGACGCCTCCCGAGCTTCGCTTCCCAACGCTGCGCCTCCCGAAACCGCGGTCCTGACGGGATTTGAACCCGCGGCCTCCGCCTTGACAGGGCGGCGTGCACTCCAGACTGCACTACAGGACCGTGTGTTGCTTGCACCCCCAGGGGAATTCGAATCCCCGTTACCGCCGTGAAAGGGCGGCGTCCTAGGCCACTAGACGATGGGGGCTCGGGCTCCACTGGAGGCGTCAAGCTTAGCAAGCGGTCGCTACGGTAGGCCTGTGCGACGGCGGGCGTTCCTGCGATCGATCGCGGCGATCGGCATGTGCTCGCCGCTGCTCGCCGCCGCCGGGTGCGCCACCGGCTCGGCCGCCTCGTCGAAGGGGACGGCCCCCCACACCTCCACGTGTGCGCTCGTCGCCCACCTCGACGACATCGCCTCGGGCATCGGCCGGGCCGACGTGTCCGATCCCACGAAGTTCACGCACCAGCTCGACGACGCGGTGGGCGAGTACGTCACGACGCTGCGCCAGCTGTCGGCGCAGGCGCCAGCCCGGTTGCGGCCCGGGCTCGACCGCGTCTCGGCCGACGTCCAGCAGTACCGTTTCGCCGACGCCCGCACCGATCGCGCCGACCT
>DATMUX010000577.1:0-6549 GCA_035563695.1 Acidimicrobiia bacterium | reverse complement strand
CCCGGTCCGAGATCCGCGGCGGTCAGCGTACGGATGTGATCGTCGGGCACGGCGGCCCGGCCCGGCGGGGCGACCTTCGCCGGCTCGCACAGCCGTTCCGCGCACGAAAGGACCGCCGGCAACGACACCTCCGCCTGCATCCAGCCGTCGTCGTGCTCGCAGCGCGCGTGCACGCACGAATCCTCGATGTCGAGGTAGCGCACGCCGGTGAGCATCGGGAGGTCGCACAGCTCCGCGAGCTCGGCAGGCACCTGACCGGTGTCGGCATCTACCGAGTTGCGACCGGTCAGCACGAGGTCGAACGGGCCGAGATGACCCAGGGCCGCCGCGAGTGCCTTTGCCGTCGCCAGCGTGTCCGATCCGGCGAACGCGGGATCGGTGACGAGCACGCCGTCGATGTCGACGGCGCGTTCGAGGCCCCACGCGATTGCTTCGCGCAGCGTGTCGTCGGCGCTCGGCGGCCCGAGAGTGAGGACCGTCACGGTCGATGCGGGCCGCTCGGCCGCGAGCTCGACCGCTTTGCTCACGGCCCGCCGGCAGTAGGGGTTCATCTCGAGCTCGATGCCGTCGCGTTGCAGCCGGCCGTCGGGCCCGAGCGTCATCTCCTCGAACTTCGGGATCTGCTTCACCAAAACGGCGATCCGCATACAGTGAGGTTATGACCCGCGAAGCTGTGATCGTCGACTGTGCCCGTTCGGCGTTCGGCAAGCGCAAGGGCGCGCTCGCCGGCTGGCATCCCACCGACCTGCTCGGACTGGTGCTGCGCACGCTGGTCGAGCGCAACGATCTCGACCCGGCGCTCGTCGACGACGTCGTCGGCGGGTGCGTCACGCAGGCGGGCGAGCAAGGCTGCAACGTGACCCGCAACGCGTGGGTTGCGGCCGGCTTGCCGTGGCAGGTGCCGGCGACGAGCGTCGACCGGCAGTGCGGCTCGTCGCAGCAGGCCGCGCACTTCGTCGCGCAGGGTGTCATGGCCGGTGCGTACGACATTGCGATCGCGTGCGGCGTCGAGTCGATGACGCGCGCGCCGATGTCGTCGAACGCCCGGGGCGGGGTCGGGCCCTTCAGCGGTGAGTTCCTCGCGCACACGAACAACACCTTGGGTATCCAGTTCTGGGTGGCGCAGGTGCTGGCCGACAAGTGGGGCATCAGCCGCGACGAGATGGATGCGTACGCGTTGCAATCGCACCAGCGGGCCGCGGCGAACACCGACAACGGCTTCTTCCCCGGCGAGATCGTGCCCGTGCCGATCAAGGATCCCGAGACCGGTGAGCGCACCGGCGCGACGCTCGACACCGACGAAGGGATCCGGCGCGACGCGTCGTTGGAGAAGATCGCCTCGCTGCCGCCCGCGTGGGTGTCCGACGATCAACCCGCGCCCGACATCACGGCCGGCAACGCGTCGCAGATGACCGACGGCGCGTCGGCGATGATCATCGCCTCCGACGAGTTCGCGCAGCGGCACGGCCTGCCGGTGCGCGCGCGGTTCCGTCACTTCGCGGTTGCGGCCGAAGATCCCGTGCTCGTGTTGAGCGCGCCCGTACCCGTCACGTACAAGCTGCTCGAGCGCAGCGGCATGACGATCGGCGACTTCGACGCGGTCGAGTGCAACGAGGCGTTCGCCGCGATCGCGCTCATGTGGCAGAAGGAGTTCGGCTACCCCATGGAACAGTTCAACCCGCGCGGGGGCGCGATCGCGCTCGGCCACCCGCTCGGCGCATCGGGCGTCGCGCTGATGACGCGGTTGCTGCGGCACCTCGAGGCGACGGGCGGCCGCTACGGCTTCCAGACGATGTGCGAAGGCGGCGGCCAGGCGAACGCGACGGTGATCGAGCGCGTCTGAACGCCTGACTGTCTGACCGTACGGGTCATTGACCGGAATCTGCCCTGTGAGGTCACCTCGGGGTCGATGACGCGTCGAGCGCGGCCCGGACCCGCGCCACGACGACCCCGGGATCCCGCGACGCCTCGCGCCACGTGGCGAACACGATCCGCCAACCGGCGCTCGCGAGCGACGACCATCGCCGGCGGTCGGCGTCGAAGTCGCCATGGTACGCGCGGCCGTCGCACTCGAGCGCGACGCGTTCGGCCGGCCAGGCGAAATCGACTCGGAACACGCCCTGTGGCGTCGAGACGCAGTGCTGTGCCACCGGCGGCCGCAGGTCCGTGCTGCGCAACGCCCGAGCGACCTTCACTTCGAGAGGTGATTCCGACGGCGCGCGGCCATCGAGATGCTGGAGGACTCGGCGCAACCTTCCCGCGCCCGACCGGCCCGGGCCGTCGAGACTCGCCAACTTGGTGGCTACGGCGTCGATGCTCGTCAGCCGGAGGCGGCGGGCGCTCTGGATCACGTTCTCGATCCCTTCGTCGTCGAGCACCGCGGCGAGGTCGACGATGGTGCGCGCGACGGTCGTGACGGGGAGCCCGGATCGCAACGTGGTGTCGTCGCGCTCGAGTTTCGTCGCGCGGATCACGACCACGGCCGGGTGTCGGGGGTGGCGTGCGTAGGGGACGAGGATCTCCGGCTTGTGCGCGACGACACCGTCGAGGCCCCATGACACTCCCGCAGTTCGTCGGGCGAGGACGCTGCCGGCGCCCGCGAACGCAAGAGCCGCTCGCAGCCGCAGCCGGTCCGTCAGCGGCGCGCCCGCGACTCGGAACGTCCGCGGATACACCTCCTCCCAGGCGCCGGTCGCGCAGCGGGTTCGGATCTGCTTCGCGGAGAGCCCCGCGCTCAGCGCCTGGCGGCGCGTGAACACGCCGTCGTTGCCGGCTGCGAGCGCCGCCAGGGCGCGATCCGGGCTTTCGTTGACCCCCATGTGCCCTCCCAGGTCGGAATCGGGTCAATGACCGGGGAAGGAGGGAAGCGAGGGAAGCGAGGGAAGCGAGGGAGTTCTACAACGTGGCGGCCACCGCGACCAGGGCGGCGAGCTGCTCGCAGTAGTGCGCCCGCGAATGGTGCGCGAACCGCATGTTGACGCCCGTCGCGCCGATGTCGGCAAACTTGCGCAGCTGGTCGCCCACACGTTCGGGCTCGGCGATCGGGTCGAGAGGGTGTTCGTTCTGCAGCATCACGTCGAACCCCGACGGCAGCTCGACCCGGCCCAGCATCTCGGCCAGCTCCACGGTGCGCAGCCCGAAGGGCGCCCACCCGTCGCCCAGGTCGACCGCGCGCCGCAGCGAACGGAACGTACGGCCGCCGACCCACATCGGCACGTGGTCCTGCACCGCGCACGGGTCGACGAGGAAGCCCTCGAAGTCGTAGTGCTTCCCGTGGTACTCGGGCCGGAGCTGCGACAGCGCAGCGCGCAGGGCGCGCATCGCGTCGTCGGCCCGCGCGCCCCGGTCGGCGAAGGGCGCGCCAAGCAGTTCGAACTCCTCGTGCAGCGAGCCGACGCCCACGCCGAGGATCAGCCGCCCGCCCGTCACCGCGTCGAGGGTGCCGTAGCGCTTGGCGATCGCGAGCGGGTGGTGGTAGCCGAGCACGACGACGTGGGCCGCGAACCGGATGTTCGACGTGAGTGCGCCGAGCGCACCGAACGTCGCGAGCGGGTCGTAGTACCGGCCGCCGCGCGTCTCGGCGATGTCGACGGGAACGCCGACGTGCTCGCTGCAGGTGCAGTGGTGATAGCCGAGACGATCGGCTTCCCGTACCACGGCGACCACGTCGTCGAACGACGCCGTCTCCTCCCAACGCGCGTGCGCGCGCGGGAGCAGCGTCAGCACCGGCGTGACGGCGCCGAGCTTCATTCCTCCGGGCTCGGGGTGAAGATGCGGTCGACGGCCGTCACGAGCGAGGGGACGTGCGCCTTCGCCTCGTCGAGCCGATTGGTCTCGGCGAGGTGCACCATCGATTCGAACAGGATCCCGAACACGCCGACCGAGATCGCGGCGGCGTGCGGACTGTTCGCAGCCTCGGGGTCGTAGTCGGCCCAGAGATCGCGTACGAGGTCGGCGACCTCGCGCCGGATACGGCTGCGCAACGCGTTGACCTCGGGCGAGGTGCCGATGCCTTCGAGGAGGACGATCCGCGCCGCGGCAGGGTCGTCGACGAGCGCGTCGACGTAGGCCTCGACGCCGACTTCGGTGATGTTGCGCTCGGGGTCGGCACTCAGCAGCGCGCGCCGAACCTTGTCGAGCACCGCGCGCATCGACGTCTGCAGCGCGCTGTACATGGCGTCCTCGCGGTTGTCGAAGAACGCGTAGAAGGCGGTTCGACTCGTGCGCGCGCTGCGCACGATGTCTTCGACCGACGTGCGGTGATAGCCGCGGGCCGCGAACTCCTCGATCGCCGCTCGCACCAGGCGGCGCCGTTGATCGGCCCGTCTCTCCTCGGGCGACAGGCCCCGGTAGCGACGCCCGGAAGGCGTGGGCTCGTCATCGGGCCTGTTCTCGGACGGGACGGCGTGCAGGACCATTCGTCCCAGGGTACCGAAGCGAGAGGTCTCCCCGAACGGCCGCGGCTCGCTAGGTTCCCGGCGTGACCGACAAGCAGACGACCCTCACCGCGGCCGTTGCCGAGCACGTGCGCGCGGGCGACGTCATCCACCCGGTGGTGGGTCACACACGCTGGACCGCCGCGACGCGTGAGATCGTGCGGCAGTGGTGGGGGCGCGATCCCCAGTTCACCCTGGTCATGCTGTCGTTGTCGAGTCTCGGCGCCCTGTTCTTCCGCGGGCGGCTGGTGCGCAAAGTGATCACCGGTTACTCAGGAGACACCTTTCCCAACTTCACCCCCAACCCGTGGTTCGCACGCGCGTACGAACGCGGGGAGGTCGAGGTGGAGCATTGGTCGTTTCTCTCGTTCTCTCAGCGGCTCGAAGCCGCGGCGCGCGGGCTGCCCGCGATCGCGACGCGCTCGATCGCCGGATCGTCGATGGCGGCCAACGAGGGATTCGCCACGGTCGAATCGCCCTTCGGCGAGGTCGGTCTCCTGGCGCCCCTCGCGCCCGACGTCGCGGTGCTCCACGCGCCCCTGGCCGACCGGGCCGGCAACGTCGCGCTGCATCCGCCGTTGCTCGAGGGAGTGTGGGGGGCGCTCGCCGCACGCCGCGGCACCATCGTGACGGCCGAGCGTGTCGTCGACGACATCCGCCCGTGGTCGCATCTCGTGCGCGTCCCGGCGCACCGCGTTCTCGCGGTCGTCGAGTGCCCGATGGGTGCGCATCCGGGCGGGCTCTACACGGGCACGCTGCCGGTCGACGGCTACGGCGAGGACTACGACTTCTGGGTCGACGCACGTGCTGCGACACGAGCCGAACCCGACGAGTACGACGCGTGGATCCGCGCTTGGGTGCTCGACGTCGAGCACCAGCAGCAATGGATCGACCGCCTCGGCACCGAACGGGTGCAGGCGCTGCGGCGCAAGGCGTCGCCCGAGTCGTGGCGAGACGACGAAACTGCGTACCCGCCGGATCTCGCCGCGCCGGTCAATGGCTGGGAGCGCGCGGCCGTATGGGGCGCGCGCTACCTCGCCGAACGCGCGCGGGCGACGGGCGCGCACGCGGTGCTCGCGGGCGCGGGTGTCGCGAACCTCGCCGCGTGGCTCGGCGTGCAGCTGGCCCGCGCCGCCGGGTCCGATGTACAGCTCACGGCCGAGATCGGACTCTGGGGATACGACGCGACGGTGGCGGACCCGTTCGTGCTGAACCACCGCAACTTCCCGACCGCGACGATGCTGGGCGACGCCCAACTCGTGCTCGGCGCGCTCGTCGGCGGCGCGCACACGACGACCATCGGGTGCCTCGGGGGCGCGCAGATCGACCGATTCGGAAACATCAACTCCACGCACGTGCTACCGCGCCCGTTCCTCGTCGGTTCCGGCGGCGGCAACGACGTCGCGAGCACGGCGGCCGAGAACGTGATCGTCGCGACGCTGACGCCGCAGCGCACCGTGGTGGACTGCAGCTACATCACGTCGCCCGGTAGCCACGTGCGGGCGCTCGTCACCGACCTCGGAACGTTCGAGAAGCGTGACGGGGAACTGGCGCTCACCTCCCTCGCGCCCGGCGCCGGCTTCGAGGACGTGCAGGCGCTGTGCGCCTGGGAGCTCGAACCGCAGGTGAACGACCTGCCCGTGCTCGATCCCCCGACCGGCGACGAGGTCGCCGCACTGCGCCGCTGGGACCCGCGCGGCTGGTTCCTGCGCGCGCGCTGACCGCCGCGGGACGTTCGGCCCGGCCCGTCGGGTCGAGCGACGGTACGCATGGCCCGTAACCGCTTGCAGGATGGGTCTGATGGCCCAGGTCTCCTTCGACGGCGTGACGAAACGCTTCGGCGATGTCGTGGCCGTCCGCGAGCTGACGCTGGAGATCGAGGATCGCGAGTTCCTCGTCCTGCTCGGTCCTTCGGGCTGCGGAAAGTCCACCGCCTTGCGCATGATCGCGGGGCTCGACGATCCGGACGCGGGCACGATCACGATCGGCGACCGCGTCGTCAACGACATCGAGCCCAAGGACCGCGACGTCGCGATGGTGTTCCAGACGTACGCGCTCTACCCGCACATGACCGTCTACCGCAACGTCGAGTTCCCGTTGAAGAGCAGGGGAG
>DATMUX010000576.1:0-3313 GCA_035563695.1 Acidimicrobiia bacterium | reverse complement strand
GCCGCCCCGATCTTGTACTCGTATATACCGAACGGTGTCATCGGCCCGAATCCCGATCTCTCCCTACGCTTCACGACCGCGGCCGCGCAACGCGAAGTTCTGACGTCGGGCACGATGCTGTCGGTCCAGCACGGGACCGTGACGATCGCCATCGAGGTTCAGGCGGGCGATGCCCAACTGGCCCACGGGCTCGCGACGGCGCTGTTGTTACCGAAGCGATGACGCCGCGATCATTCGTCCCCGTCACGCAGACCGGTCCGATTGACCGGCGCCCGCCGTGACTGGGAGCATCGTGACATCGGAAAGGACTGGGGCATGCTCACCAAGAAGCGTCAGCTGGACCTGATCCGCAACGTGTGGCTCTTCGAGCGGTGCTCGCAGCGCGAGCTGAGCGAGATCCAGAGCGCCGTCACCCCGCTGCACGTTCCCGCGGGCCGGGTCCTGGCCGAACAGGGCGAGATCGGCCGCGAGTTCATCATCGTCGTCGACGGCAAGGCCCGCGTGACCCGCGAGGGAACGGAGATCGCGGTGCTGGGGCCCGGGTCGTTCTTCGGCGAGATGTCGCTGCTCGACGGCAAGCCGCGCGCGGCCAGCGTCACGACGCTGGAGCCCACCGAGCTGCTGGTGCTGACCTCGGCCGAGTTCCGCAGCGTCGTGAACTCGATGCCGTCGGTCGATCGCAAGATCATGACGGTGCTGGCCGAGCGGCTGCGCGACATCGAGGCGAAGTACGTGCCCGCGCACGAGCGCAGCACGCAGGCCCATATCGGCTGACGGCGCTCAGCCGTACGGCCGGGCGTTCAGCCGACGCCGACCGTCAGTGTCGCCGTCGCGGTGTGCGTTGTTCCGCTGCTGTCCTGCCAGGTGATACTGATCTGGTCGCCGACGTGGGTCGCGGTCATCGCGTCGTTCAGGTCGTTGGTCGAGGTGATCGACTGGCCGTTCACCGCAGTGATGACGTCGCCCTGTTGCAGGCCGGCGGTCGCGGCGGGGGAGTTGTCCTGCACCGTGAGGACCGTCACACCCGTGCCGCCGGCATCCTGCACCGCGACGCCGAGCTGCCCGTGCAGTCCGATGTGGACCGTGCCCGACGGAGTACCCGACTCGATCTGCTTCGCAACGTTGAGCGCGTCGTCGATCGGAACCGCGAAGCCGACGGTCGCGGTGCTCGCCGACGTCGTCTGGACGCTCGAGCTTCCGGCCGTCGTCATGCCGATCACGTCGCCGGCGGCGTCCACGGTCGCTCCGCCGGAGTCACCGGGCTGGATCGCGGCGTCCATCTCGAGCAAGCCGTTGAGCGTCTCCGACTCGTTGCCGTACTCGTCGCTCGCGGTGATGGTCTGGTCGACGGCCTCGATGTTGCCCTGCACTGCGCTGGGCTGCCCGCCCTTGCCAAGCGCGTTGCCGAGGGCCACGACCGTGTCGCCGACGGACGCGGTCGAGGCGCTCACCGCGTGGATCGTCGGCAATCCGGAGACGCCGGAGATCCGCAGCAGCGCAACATCGTGGCTCGCGTCGTAACCCAGGAGCGTCGCCTTGTAGCTCTTCCCGGAGCCGGTCAGCGTCACCGTGATGCTGGTCGCGCCCGCGACGACGTGATTATTCGTGAGGATCTCACCGGAAGAGCTGATGATCATGCCCGTACCCGCGGCCTCGCCCGAGGTGCCCAACCGCGTCGTAACGTCGACGATGGCCGGATCGACCTTCGCCGCGATCTGGTCGAGCGAGAGTGTTGCGGAGCTGCTGCCCGTGCTCGTCGACACCGACGTGCTCACCGGCGCGGACGTGTGGCCCTGCGCGGCCTGGTAGCCGGCGATGGCGGCGATCAACATCAACGCGGCGACCATCGCGATCAGCCGCTGCGGCCGGCGGCGATGCGGCGTGGCCGGCGGAGGTGATGCCGGCGCGGTGCCGGGCGCGGCGTAGCCGTCGAACGTGCCTTGCTCGTAGACGCTCATGACGACTCCTTTCGCTCGTGATCAGCATCACAAATCAGACTGTGAGCGCTCGGTGAGCGGGCAAAGAGCCCGCCAAGAATCGACTGTGACGCGGCTGCACGCGCGCGGGGGACTTCCGGCCCTCGATCTCGCGCGTCGCGATGGGCATGATGGAGCGCGGTCGAGGAGGGTGCGATGAAGCGTCTGCTGGTCGGGATCGACGGGTCACCGCAGGCCGCAGCCGCGCTGCGCTGGGCTGCGAGCGTGGCCGAACCCATGGGCGCCGACGTGCTCGCGCTCGCGGCGTGGACGCCGGGTCAGGCGGAACTCCCCGTCTCCGAGGCTCGCGACGAACACGCCGATCTCCGGGACGCACTCGCCGCGGCACGCGAGGGGCTCTCCGGTTCCGTTGCGATCCGGGACGAGATCGTCGACGGTGCCCCGGTTGACGTGTTGCTCGAGCGGTCGGAGGGCGAAGACGCCGGCCTCGTCGTCGTCGGGCTCCGCGGCGCGGGCGGGTTCCTCGGGCTGCGACTGGGCAGCGTCACCGACACGCTGGCGCACCGCGTCACGCGGCCGCTGGCCGTCGTGCCCGACGGATCACACGCGGGCGTGGGTCACATCGTCCTCGGTGTCGACGGATCTCACGGTGCCACGGCAGCCGCGTCGTGGTGCGCGGGGTTCGCGTCGGCGTTGGGTGCGGAGGTGACCGCGGTTGCCGTGTACCCGCACGAGTATGGGATCGTTACCGAGCAGGATCCGAAGAGCATGTTCCAGTACTTCAAGCGCGCGCTGAACGAGGAGTGGGTCACGCCGCTCCGCGACGCCGGCGTGACGGTGCATCCCGACCTCGTGCACGAGCCCCATGTTGCCGAGGCCCTGGTCGACACGGCCCAGCGGGTCGGTGCGGATGCCATCGTGGTCGGCACCCACGGGTTCGCGCCGTTGATCCACCGGCGACTGGGTGGCGTCGCGATGCGCTCGCTGCACACGACCCCGTTGCCGCTCGTGCTCGTACCGCCCGAATAACGCCGCCCGGTCGATCGCGATCGGCCACCCCGTTTTGGCGACAGATCGTGCACGCACCGTGCACCGCGTGTCGCCAAAATGCCTCTGGGGCGCCCGTCGGGCCGACTGAGCTACCGAGCGCGTGAAGGAACGCTTACGTTCCCGGAGCGCGCCAGCCGCTCTTCTTGTCGCGGGCGCGGTCCATCTCCTCGGGCGTGATGAGCACGCTCGTCGACACGGACACGCGGCCCGAGGCGGACGTCTCCATCGCGAACGCGGCGGCCGTCTCGTTGTCGGGCAGGTCACAGATGACCAAGACGTCGTCGTCGCCGAACGCGAAGTAGAACGATTCCAGCGAGCCGCCCAGG
>DATMUX010000575.1:0-2824 GCA_035563695.1 Acidimicrobiia bacterium | reverse complement strand
TCGTCGAGCGAGTCGACGGCGCGGAACGGCGCGGTCGCGATCCCGAGCGCGCGCAGCGTCTCCTTCTCGATCAGCCGGTCCTGGGCCACGTCGAGCGCCCGCGCCGGCGGCAGCACAGGTGCCAGGTGCGCGAGGGCGCGCGCCGTCTCGGCCGGTACACCCTCCCATTCGTAGGTGACGACGTCGGCGCCCTTGGCCGTCCGCTCGGCCGCGTCGAGATCGTCGAGTGCGCCCACCACGAGATCGCCGGCCGCGGCCGCGGGCGCGCCGTCGGCCGGATCCAGGAACGCGAAGGTGCAGCCGAGCGGGATGCCGGCGAGCCCGAGCATGCGCCCGAGCTGCCCGCCGCCCAGCACCGCGATCCGCGTCACGGCTGCGCACGGTACCGGACGGTCAGCGACCCGAGAACGCCTCGGGAGGGCACATCCGGGTCGATGACGGCGCCGCGGCGCGTCACGCGTCCAGCGCGAACGGCGTGACCACCGGCTCGACGAGCGCCGCGTCCTGCGTGCGCAGCGTCTCGATCTTGTCGAGGGGACGTTGCAGTGCCCGGTGGCGGGTCGTCATCAGCGCCGCGTACTCCTTCGCGACCCCTTCGAAGCGCTGCTGCACCTTGTCGAGCTGCGCCGCGTACTTCTCCCACTGGAGCGAGAATTCGTGCAGCAAGCGAAGGATCTCGTTCGACGTCTGCTCGAGCCGGAAGTTGTCGACGGCCTGGCGCACGACGGCCAACACCGCGTACAGCGTGAGCGGCGAGCACAGCACGATCTTGTGCCGCAACGCGTCGTCGAGCACGGCGTCGTCGTGCTCGTGGATGAACGCGTACACGCTTTCGTTCGGGATGAACAACAGCAGGCAGTCGACGGTCTCGTCGGCCGCGTCGAGGTAACCGCGCGTCGTGAGCTCCTTCACGCGGTCGCGCACGTCGCGCAGGAACTGGTCGCGGTGGCGGCACCGTTCGACGTCGTTGCCCGCCTCGAGGTAGCGGACATAGTTGTCGAGCGGGAATTTCACGTCCATGTGCATGACGACGCCGTTCGGCAGCAAGAACGTGTAGTCGGGCCGGCCCGCGCCCGCGAGCGTCGACTGCTTGCGGTAGTTGACGTTCTCGACGAGGCCCGCGAGCCGCAGCACGTCTTCGGCCATGCGCTCGCCCCACTGGCCGCGGGCTTTCGAGCTGGCCAGCGTCTCGCGCAGCTGCTGGGTGTGCTCGGACAGCTCGGTGAGCTCCGTGTGCTGGCGTTGCAGCTCGTTGGCCAGCTCGCCGAAGGCCTGGCGGCGGTCGCGCTCGAGGCCGTGGACGAGCTCGCCGACCTTGCCGAGCTCGGCGGACATCGCCGCGAGCTGCTGGTCGATCAGCGACTTCTTGCCGTCGAGCTCCGACGTGGCCCGGACCCGCTCCTGCTCGAGCAGCGCCCGGTTGGCCTCGAGCAGCCGCCCCACGATCTCGGCCGTATCGACCGGGGGCGGGGGCGCAGGGCGCGGGCGGCGGAGCACGACGACGGCGACGGCCGCCGCCAGTGCGGTGGCCAGCAACAGCCCGATCAGCAGTCCGACGACCATGCGTCGACCATAACGATGGGGTGTGACAGTTACGCGGACCCGGTGCTGGTCGTGTCGAGCGCCGGGATGTCGCCCTCGCCGAGCAGCGAGGCGACGACCGCGCGAACCGGCCCGCGGCGCTGGCGCTCGTACGCCGCCACCGTCGCGTTGTAGTCGGCGGCGCCGCTGATGCGCGGGCCGAACGCGTACGCGGCCAGGCTCTGCTGCACCGCCGATTGGCCCTTCACCCGCGGCGACGCCGTGGCCGTGGCGAGCAGCCGCCGGCCGAGCGCCTCGAGCGTGTTGGCCACGCTCACCTGCGTGCCGACGTCGGCGTGGCCCTGCACCGCGGCCTGCCAGCGGGCGAGGGCCGGATCGAGCTCGGCCGTGATCGCGTGCACGGGGCCCGGCACGGTGTCGACCTGCTTGTCGGCCGTGGCGAGCAGCGCATAACGCTCGCCGAGCTGGGGCGCGACCGCGGCCCAGGCCGTATCGACGCGCCGGCGCGCCCGTTGCAGATCGGGACGGGCCGTGAACAGCGACGCGAGCGCGCCGACGACGACGACCACGAGCAGGACGGGCACGAGGATGCGCACCACATGGAGCACGAGGCGCATGATCCGCGCACGATACCTGCCGCGCAGCGTGTTCCCGCAGCATCCTGGGGGCTAGGGTCCCGTCGGGGAGGGGTTTCGGGACCAGGGGGTTCGGCGTGGCGCGCATGCTCGTGATCGGGGCGGGAGCAGTCGGTCTGAGCACCGCGATGCTCCTCGCGGGCGACGGCCACGACGTCACCGTCGTGGAACGCGACCCGGCCGAGCCGCCCGATATCGCGACCGACGCATGGCACTCGTGGGAGCGGCGGGGCGTCAACCAGTTCCGCCAGATCCACTTCCTGCAACCGCGGTTCCGCCAGCTGCTGGAGAGCGAGGTGCCGCACGCCGCGCGCGAGCTCGACGAGGCGGGGGCGCTCCGGTTCAACCCGCTGCGCGCGATCCCCGACGAGATCACCGGCGGATTCCGGCCGGGCGACGAGGACTACGAGCTGCTCACGGCGCGCCGGCCGATTGCCGAGTCGGCGCTGGCGCGCGCCGCGGCCGCGACGCCGAACGTCGAGGTGCGCCGGGGCGTGGGCATCGCGGGTTTCGTGACCGGCACTCCGTCGCGCGCCGGTGTTCCGCACGTCACCGGCGTGCGCACCGAAGCGGGCGAGGAGCTGCGGGCCGACGTCGTGGTCGACGCATCGGGCCGGCGATCGTCGCTGCCCGCGCACCTCGAGGCC
>DATMUX010000574.1:0-3136 GCA_035563695.1 Acidimicrobiia bacterium | reverse complement strand
GAGGGGAGCCTCGGCGTCGCCGTAGGCCGTGTTGAGCCCGCCGGCCGCCATGAGCAGGTAGTAGCGGAAGGGGCTCTTCAGCAAGAACGTGTAGATGAGGTTGAACTGCGACGGGGGCGCGCCGGCGACCACGCCCTTCATCTGCAGCTCGGGCGCGTACGTCGGCCCGATCTTCAGTGTGAACATCGCGGTCTGCCCACCCTCGCTGTGGCCCCACACGACGTAGTTCGCGCTCGCGTGCGCGGCCGGCAGGTTGCGCGCGGCGCGCACGATGTCGATCGTGTTGCGGGCCGCGCTGTCGCCGGCGATGTACGGCAGCATTCCCGGCGTGCCCTCCCCCTGATAGTCGCTCGCGGTGACCAGCCACCCGCGGTCGAGCAGCGTGTTGGCGAGCGGCGCGTCGGTCGCGGGGGAGAGCGACGGTGCGCACTGGTCGGCCATGCCGTTGGTGCCGTGCCCCCACGACACAACGGGGTAGCCCGCGGCCGGCGGTGCCGCGCTCGGCACGGCGACGAGGCCGCTCACCGCGACGGGTTGGCCGTGCACGGTCGTCGACACGTAGAGCACGCGGTACACGGCGCCGTGGACGCCCGGTGCCGAGACCTTCTCGTACTTGATCAGCGTGCCCGGCTTCGAAGGGATCGGCTCGGAAAAGCTGTAGAACGCGGGCAGGCCCGCCGGCGCGGGCACGATCGAGGTCGTCGTCGGCGCATCGGTCGTCGCCGGGTTCGACGCGGCCTTGCTCCCCGACGACGAGCAGCCCGCGAGCACCATCGCCGGGGCGAGCACCAGGGCGCCGAACGTGAAGATCAGCGAGTGCATCCGGTTGCGCATGGCCCGGGAGCGTAGCGACACGCCGCGCGACCGGCAGGTCGGGACGTTGGTCCTGCGCGACGGGACCGTCGGCCGCGAGATGGGGCGCGACACTCACACCATGCGCGTATTGCCCGAACCGCGAATCGAGGGGAGCTACCGCCTCGGCGCCGGGCGGCGCATCGGCTTCGCCGAGTACGGGCGCGCCGGGGGCCGGCCGGTCTTCTGGTTCCACGGCACTCCGGGCGGGCGCCGCCAGATCGCGCCCCGGGCACGGGTGATGGCCCAGGAGCTCGGCATCCGGCTCATCGCGCTCGAACGTCCGGGCATCGGCGAGTCGACGCCGTTTCTCTACGCCAACATCGCCGGATGGGCCGACGATGTAGTGCGGATCGCCGACCGCCTGGGAATCGACCGGTTCGCATGCGTCGGGTTGTCGGGAGGAGGGCCGTACGTCCTGGGGTGCGCGGCGCGCGCACCCGATCGCATGGTCGCGGGCGCGGTGCTCGGCGGCGTCGCGCCGACACGCGGGCCCGACGCCGCCGCGGGCGGGCTGGTGAGCCTGGCGCGGCCGTTCGGTTCGGCGATCGCTCTCGGTCGCGGCGTGGTCGGCCGGGCGGTCCACGTGTGGGCGCGCGCCATCATGCCGGTTCGGTCGCAGGTGTTCGCCGTGTACATCGCGCTCTCGCCCGAGGGTGACCAGCGGGTGTTCCGGCAGCCCGAGATGCGCGCGATGTTCGTCGACGACATCGTGCGGGCCGTGCGGACCCAGGCGCACGCACCCGTGCTCGACGTCGTGTTGTTCACGCGGCCGTGGGGGTTCGCGTTGCGCGACATCACGGTGCCCATCCGCTTCTGGCACGGCGATGCCGATCACATCGTGCCGCTCGCGCACGCACGGCACATGGCCGCGCTCGTGCCCGGTGCGGAGTTGCGCGTGCGGCACGGCGAGAGCCACTTGGGTGCGCTCGACGCTTCCGACGAGGTGTTCGGGGCCGTGCTCGACCTGTGGCCCGCGCCCGAGCTCCCGGGCCGCTCCGCGCCGGCCGCCGCGCCCTAAGCATCGAGCATCTAGCATCGCCGCAGTGGACCTGGAGCTCCCGCCCGATCGCACCGGCGTGCTCGCGTGCCAGCATCTCGAGCGTGCCATCGCGGCGCGCGTGATCGACGCCGGTCGTTTCAAGATCCCCGACGAAAACGTGCAGCCGGCGAGTCTCGACCTGCGCCTCGGCGAGGTCGCGTACCGCATCCGTTGCAGCTTCCTGCCCGACCGCCAGACCGTCGAGCGTCGCGTCAAGGACTACATCATCGACGAGCTCGACCTGCGCAAGGACGGCGTGGTGCTCGAGACCAAACGCCCGTACCTCATCCCGTTGAAGGAGAGCCTCGCGCTGCCGCGCGGCGTGCGCGGGAAGGCGAATCCGAAGAGCTCGACGGGACGGATCGACGTGTTCACGCGCGTGATCACCGACGAGAGCTTTCGCTTCGACGAGATCGCCGACGGCTACGAGGGGCCCCTGTACCTCGAGGTGGTGCCCCTCTCGTTCCCGGTGCGGGTGCGCGAGGACCTGTCGCTGAACCAGTTGCGACTCTCGGTCGGCCGGGCCGAGCTCGACGACGACGAGGTGCGCGCGTTTCACCGCAGGCAGCCGCTGCTGTTCGACCGGGGCAAGCCGGTGTCGAACGCGAAGCTCGCGCTCGGCGGCGGGTTGTTCCTCGGGCTCGACCTGCGCGGCGACGACGAGGGCCGCGTCGGGTACCGCGCGCGCGACAACGCGCCGCTGCTCGACATCGCCAAGAGCGCGAGCGCGCCCGTCGACCCGGAATCGTTCTGGGAAACCGTGCGCCGCGAGGACGGCGACCGCGTCGTTCTGACTCCGCAACGTTTCTACCTGCTGATGAGCAACGAGGCCGTGTGCATCCCGCCGATGCTCGCATCGGAGATGACGGCGTACGACCCGACGAGCGGCGAGCTGCGCACGCACTACGCGGGATTCTTCGACCCGGGGTTCGGTTACGACCCCGACGGCGCGTTCGCGGGATCGCGCGCCGCGCTCGAAGTGCGCGCGCACGACGTTCCGTTCATGATCGAGCACGGCCAGCGCGTGTGCAAGCTCACGTTCGAGCACATGCTCGAAGCGCCGGCGCGTCTCTACGGCCAAGGCATCGGCTCGAACTATCAGCGCCAGCACGAGACGTTGAGCAAGCACTTCGCCCGCCCTCCTGCGAACCTGCGTCAATGAAGCGCGTGTGACGCGACTCAGTGACGCAGGTTGGGGTGTGGGGGAGGGTGAGCGCCGGCCGGACGGCCGGACAAGGCTCC
>DATMUX010000573.1:0-5410 GCA_035563695.1 Acidimicrobiia bacterium | reverse complement strand
GCGAGACCCTCGACCTGGTCGACGGCGAGCTGGCCCGTCTCGTCGCCGACGGCCTGACCGCCGACGAGCTCGACGCGGCCAAGGGTCATCTCGTCGGCTCGCTCGCGATGTCGCTCGAGACGTCGGCGAGCCGGATGCGGCGCCTCGGGCGCGCGGAGGTCGTCGAGCGCGACGTCCCCAGCCTCGACGAGCTCGTCGCCCGCATCGCCGCCGTCGACCGCGACGACGTCGCCCGCGTGATCGACCGCGTCGTGCGCGACTCGGCCCGTTCGCTCGCGGTCGTCGGACCGCACGACGCCGCGGAATTCGCGTGAGAACGCAGGCGGTTCGCTTCGACGTCGCGCGCCTGCGGCCGCAGGACGAGCACGCGGCCGTTGTTGCCCTGGCGCGCGCGTTCCACGACGACCCGCTGTTCAATTTCATGATGCCGAACCACTTGAGCCAGGCGCGCGGAACGCTGACCTTCATGCACTCGCTCATCGCCGATGCGATGCCGTTCGACGAGGTGTGGGTGGCGCGCGCCGGCGACGGGGTGGTCGGGGTCGCGGCGTGGTTGCCGCCGGGCGCGTACCCGCGCAGCGCGTGGCGCGACGTGCGCAAGTACGCGCGCGACCTGCGCTCGGCCCTGCGCCTCGGCCCGCGCATGCGGTCGGGCATGAGGCTCGACCGCGCGCTCATCGAGGCCCACGCCCGGGTGCCGGAGCCGCACTGGTACCTCTCGCTCCTCGCGACCGATCCGTCGTGGCAACGCCGGGGGGTCGGCACCGCGCTGCTCGCCCCGGTGCTCGAGCGATGCGACGATCGGCGCGAGCTCGCGTACCTCGAGACGCAGAAGGCCGCCAACGTGCCCTGGTACGGGCGCCACGGCTTCGATCTCGTCGAGCAGCTCTCGCCGCCCGACTGCCCGTCGATGTGGCTCATGCTGCGTGACCCGGCGCGCGCCGCGGAACACCGGGGCCTCTGAAGGACCCCGGGAGATCCCAGCACGTCCGCAAGAATTTCTCAGGATCGCCCGGCATCCTCGACGCTCGTACCCGATCTGCCCCCTGCCGAGGAGCGACCGATGACCGATCCCGCTGCGCCGACGCCGGCCGATGGCAACGTCCACCACGCCAAGCGCCTCGAGGAGACCCTGTTCGAGGTGAAGCGGGTGATCGTGGGCCAGGACCGCATGGTCGAGCGCGCCATGATCAGCCTCCTCGCCCGCGGGCACTGCCTGATCGAGGGCGTTCCCGGCATTGCCAAGACGCTCACGGTCTCGACGCTGGCGCGCGTCGTCGGCGGCTCGTTCGCCCGGCTGCAGTTCACTCCCGACCTCGTTCCCGCCGACATCGTCGGGACGCGCGTGTGGCGACCGTCACGCGAGGAGTTCGACATCGAGTGGGGCCCGGTGTTCGCGAACCTCGTCCTCGCCGACGAGATCAACCGCGCGCCCGCGAAGGTGCAGTCGGCGTTGCTCGAGGTCATGGCGGAACGCCACGTCTCGATCGCCGGTCAGACCCGTTCGCTGCCGACGCCGTTCCTCGTGCTCGCGACGCAGAACCCGATCGAGTCCGAGGGCGTGTACGCGCTGCCCGAGGCACAGCGCGACCGCTTCCTGATGCAGATCGTCGTCAACCAGCCGTCGTATCCCGAGGAGATCGAGATCGCGCGACGCATGGGCGTGCGGCCGCCCCAGGCGGAACAGGTGCTCACGCTCGACCAGCTGACCGAGTTGCAGCGCGCGGTCGACGACATCTTCGTGCACCACGCCGTGCAGGACTATGCCGTCCGCCTCGTGATGGCGACGCGGGATCCGGCCGGTTGGGGCGTCCCCGCGGTCGCGCCGCACATCGGCTTGGGCGCAAGCCCGCGCGCGACGTTGGGCCTGCTCGCTGCGGGCCGCGCGCTCGCGTTGCTGCGCGGCCGCCGGTTCCTCGTCCCGCAGGACGTCTACGACGTCGCGCCGGAAGTGCTGCGGCACCGGCTCATCCTCACGTACGACGCGCTCGCCGACGGCGTGACGCCCGACGACGTCGTGCGCCAGCTGCTCGCGACGATGCCGCAGCCTCAGGTCACGCCGCGGCAAGAGGGCCTGCAGGACACGGCATGACCGAGCCCGGCCCGCGCGCGGACGGCGGGGTCGCGCCCGTCGCGAGGAAGGCCGCCGAACTGCGGCGGCTCGAGCTCCTCGTGACGCGCCGCCTCGACGGGCTGCTGCGCGGCGAATTCCTCGGCGTTCAGCCCGGACCGGGAACCGACTTCGCCGGCTCGCGCGACTACGAAGCCGGCGACGACGCCCGGCGCATCGACTGGAATCTCACGGCGCGGTCCCTTGCGCCGCAGATCCGTACGACCGACGCGGATCGCGAGCTGCAGACCTGGGTCATCGTAGATCGCTCGGCGAGCATGAACTTCGGCACGACCGTGCGCGAGAAGGCCGATGTTGCCTTCGCCGCGGTTGCGGCCTTCGGGTTCCTCACCGCGCGGCACGGCAACCAGTTCGGTGTGATGGTTGCGGGTGGTGATCGAGTCACCCGGCTCGGTCCGAGCTCGACGCGCACCTCGTTGATGGCGACCCTGTCTCGGCTGTACGACGTTCCGAGGCGCGAGGATCGACCCGGCCCCGATGCCGACCTCATCGGCGCGCTCGGCACGCTCGAGCGGGCGCGACCGCGTCGCGGCCAGGTGATCGTGATCTCCGACTTCCTCGACGGCGGCGATTGGCACCGGTCGCTCGGGCGGCTCGCGCTGCAGCACCAAGTGCTCGCCGTGCAGGTCGTCGACCGCCGCGAGCTCGAGCTTCCCACGGTCGGGATGCTCACCCTGGTCGACGCGGAGACCGGCCGCGAGATCACGGTCCAGTCGGGATCGTCGGCATTGCGCGAGCGTTACGCCCGCGCGGCCCGGGAGCGCGACGACGCCATCGGTCGCAAGATCCGTGAGGCCGGCTGCCCGCGCCTCGTGCTCGCAACCGACTCGGACTGGCTGCTCGACATCGTGCGCTTCGTCGTCGGCAGTCGAACCCTTCGCCGGGCGGCAACAACTGCGCGCGACCAGCGGGTACGCGCGCCGCAACTGAGGAGTGCTCCATGAGCTTCGCCGCGCCGTGGCGTCTGGTGATGATCGCTGCCCCGCTCGCGCTGCTCGCGAGCTACGTGGTCGTGCAGCGCCGGCGCCGCAAGTACGCGGTGCGTTTCACGAGCGTCGACCTGCTCGCGTCGGTCGCACCGCGCCGGCCCGGCTGGCAGCGTCACGTCTCGGCCGTGGTGATGTTGTGCGCGCTCGGTGCGCTGGTCGTCGGGCTCGCCCGACCGGTCAAGGTCTCGAAGGTGCCGAGGCAGCGCGGCACGATCCTGCTCGCCATCGACACGTCCGGATCGATGTCGGCGACCGACGTGGTACCGACTCGCCTGGCCGCGGCCGAGGATGCCGCCCGCAAGTTCGTGACCGGCATCCCGTCCGGCATGAAGGTGGGCCTGCTGTCGTTCTCCAACGACACGCGCATCGTCGTCGCGCCGACCTCCGATCATTCGCAGGTGCTCGGGGCGTTCGATTCGCTGACGGTGTCGGGCGGTACTGCGACGGCCGCGGCGATCAACCAGGCGCTGAGCTCCATCGCGGCTCTGCCGAAGGGGGCCGACGGCAAGAAGGCGCCCGCGGCGATCGTCCTCATGAGCGACGGCGCGCCGACGATCGGTGTCAACGGCGCGGCGCCGATCGACTCGGCGCTGCAGGCCGCAGCGGCAGCCAAGCAGGCCGGCGTTCCGATCGACACGATCGCGTTCGGGACGCCGAACGGAACCGTCCAGGTGCAGGGCGAGACGGTGCCGGTTCCGGCGGATCCCGAGACGATGGCGAAGATCGCGTCGACGAGCGGCGGCAAGTCGTTCACGGCAACGACCGGGACCCAGTTGCGGTCGGTGTACGAGCAGATCCGGCGCAGCGTCGGGTACGACACGGTCACGCGCGACATCACGATGTGGTTCCTCGCGCTGGGTTTGCTCCTCGGAACGCTGGCCGCGGCGGCCGGGATCTTCTGGATGCAGCGCATCCCGTAACCCGCCCACCCACGCCGCCACTCACCCCCACCCCGCCACTCACCCCACCCCGCCCGTGGTCACGAATTTGGCCACATACGGCCATTTTCGGGACCACGGCGGGATCAGGCGAGCACCGCGTCGATCCGCGCCGGGAGATCGTCGTCGTCCTCGGGCCGGTACGCGGGATCGAGCTGCGCCGCGAGCAGCTCACCCGCGGCCCCGGCCGGTGTGCCGCCGCCGCGCGCGAGCAGCGACGCCGTCGCCAGCACCGCTGCGAGACGGTCGAGCACCGAGCGGAAGTGCAGCGCACCCCAGCCCGGGTCGTCGAGGGCGCGCTGCGCGTCGGACAAGGCGCTTTTCGCGGGTTCGGCGACCGCCGGGACGCCCAACCGGTCGATACGGTCGGCGACGACGCTCAGGAGACCGAGCCGCGCGCAATCGTTGAGGACTTGTTGCGCGATCACGTTGTGCGTGCCCTCCCACGATTCGTAGACGATCGCGTCGCGGTACAGGCGGGGGAGCACCGAGAAGTCCTCGATCGTGCCGTTGCCGCCGAGCACCTCGATGCCGTCACGCACGACCCGGGTCGCCGCCGAGCTCGCCGCGTACTTCGCGGCGTTCACCAGGAAACGGTGGAAGCGCACGGTCTCGTCGTCGGCGGTGCCCGCGTCGACGGCATCCTCGAGCTCCGTCAGCATCCACGACAGGTGCAGCGCCGCGAGCCAGCTGCACGTCATCGACGCCAGTGTGCGCCGCACGAGCGGGAACTCGTCGATCGGGCGGCCGAACGCGCGGCGGTTCCGGGCGTAGCCGCGCGCCTCGACGACCGCGCGCCGCATCATGCCGGTCGCGCCGACCGCGGTGAGCCAGCGCGACGTGTTGAGCACGATGCCGACCGCGGTCTTGAAGCCCTCGTCGACGGGACCGATCGGCCACGCCCGCGCCCCGTCGAAGTCGATCTCGCCCGACGCGAGCCCGCGTGTACCCAGCTTGTCCTTCAGCCGGCGGAGCGCGAATCCGTTCGGTTGCCCGTCGACGGTACGGGGGACGACGAAGCAGCCGAGCCCGCGCGTACCCTCGGCTGCGCCGACCGGACGGGCCGTCACGAGGAACTGGTCGGCATCCGCGACGGAGCAGAACCACTTCTCGCCCGAGATCAGGTACGAGCCGTCGCCGGCCGGACGTGCGACGCACGCGTTGGCCCCGACGTCGCTCCCACCTTGGACCTCGGTGAGGAACTGCGAGCCGCGCTGGGTGTGCGAGTAGTCGCGTTCGAGCAGCGGCGGGAGGAACTGATCGCGGATGGCGGCGTCGCCGCGGCGGCGCAACGCCCGTGCCAGCCCGATCGTGCACACCGCGGGACACGCGTGGCCGGCCTCGCCCTCGGA
>DATMUX010000572.1:0-7760 GCA_035563695.1 Acidimicrobiia bacterium | reverse complement strand
GTCACCAAGACGCAGTACCTGCGCGTCCACATGGCGAGCATCCGGCAGAAGATCGAGCCCGATCCGGCGCGGCCGCGCTACTTCGTGACGGTTCCCGGGCTCGGGATCAAGTTCGATCCGGCACCCACGGCGCAAAGCGCGTCCGGTTGAGTTGCCTCACGACGCGTAAAGACGGCGTCGCGATTGCGATGCGGCGCGCAACAACCGCGTAAGGAGGGATGGTTGGCGAGACGGCCGGTGTCAATGCTGGTGAGGGAGACCACCATGGACACATCGGCCGACCACCTGATCACGGCGCTCGTACCCACGGTCGAGCTGGCACTTCGACTGCGCACGATGTTCGACCTGGACGACTGCCGGTTCGAACCGTTCCCGTTCGACACCCAGCTGCCCCGCATCGAGCCGGGCCGCATCGTGCTGCCGGCATCTGAGCCCGGGATCGAGAGCTGGCGACTCGACCGGGGAATCGAGTTGCCGGTGCGGGCCGGCGGTCTCCTCGTGGGCCGATTCGTGCTCGTCCCCAAGTCGCCGACGAGCGGCGCAGGACTGTCGCCGCACGACCGCGACCAGGCCATCGAGCTCGCGAACGGCATCGCCCCGATCGTCGCCGAGGCGATGCTCGCCCCCTGACTCGGTAGCGACCGCTCGAGCTCTGCATCAAGGGCCCGGTGCGAGATCCGCGCCCCGCGCTCGGAGGCAGCATCGCCTGCCTCGTTGCGCGGGACGCGGAACGCTCGCCGTTGCCTAGAGGGCCTCGGGCCCGAACTCTCCCGTCCGGACGCGCACGAGATGCTCGACCGGCATGACCCAGACCTTGCCGTCGCCGATCTTGCCGGTACGGGCCGCCGTCTGGATCTCCTCGGTGAGCTTCAGCGCATCGCCGTCCTCGGCCAGGATCTCGATGCGGACCTTCGGCACGAAGTCGATCTGGTACTCGGCACCGCGGTACACCTCGGCGTGTCCGCGCTGGCGGCCGAAGCCCTGGACCTCGGTGATCGTCATGCCGTGCACTCCGATCGCCTCGACGGCGTTCTTCACGTCGTCGAGCTTGTGCGGCTTGACAATCGCGGTGATGAGTTTCATGACGACTCCAAATCGACGGTGCCCGCCGGCACGACGGCGGGAACGTCGACCGCACCCGCGGAGATGTGGCCGGGGACCGACCGGTGCATGACGAACTCGGGGTAGCAGAGCGCCCCGAACTCGGGCACGTCGAGACCCTCGATCTCCGCCTCGGCCGACACGCGGATCTTCATGAAGTTCTTCGCGACCGAGAAGAGCAGCCAGCCGAGACCCCACGCCCACACGAAGCCGATGACCACGTGGAACATCTGCGCACCGAGCTGGCCCGGGTCGCCGTAGAACAGTCCCCGTACCCCGTGCGTGCTGTTCGCGCCGACGCCGTTCCAGCCGATGCCGTAGGTCCCGTCCGCGAACAACCCCAGCGCGAGCACGCCCCAGGAACCGCAGACGCCGTGCACGGAGATCGCGCCGCACGGGTCGTCGACACCGCGGCGGTCGAAGAAGGCGACGCTCTCGACGACGAGCCAGCCCGCGATCGCGCCGATGATCACTGCGGCCCACGGTGCGACGAACGCACAGGGTGCCGTGATCGCGACGAGGCCGGCGAGCATGCCGTTGCACGACATCGAGATGTCGGGCTTGCCGTACTTGATGTCGGTCGAGATCATCGCGATCACGAAACCGACACAGGCGGCGAGCAACGTGTTCACCGCGACGAGCCCGATGCGCAGGTCGGTGGCGCCGAGCGTGGAACCCGGGTTGAAGCCCATCCAGCCGAACACGAGCACCAGCGTGCCGATAACGACGAACGCAAGGTTGTGACCGGGGATGGCATTCGGCTTGCCGTCCTTGTTGAACTTGCCGATGCGCGGCCCGAGCACCATGGCGAGGCCGAGCGCCGTCCACCCGCCCGTGGCGTGCACCACCCCCGATCCCGCGAAGTCGACCGCGCCGTGGCCGAGGTGCAGTGAGGTGCCGAGCTGCGAGAGCCAGCCGCCGCCCCACATCCACATGCCGTAGATCGGGTAGATGATCGCGCCCATCGCGATCTCGGCGAGGATGAACGCGCCGAACGACACCCGCTCGGCGATGGCGCCGATGATGATGTAGCCGGCCGTCTCCATGAACACGACCTGGAACAGGAACAGCACCATGACGCCGACGTCGTAGGTGCCGCCGCTCTGCAGGAAGAAGCCGTGCGTACCGATGAGTCCGCTACTGCCGTGGGCGAAGACGCCCGACAGCGGTGTCGTGCCTCCAAGGTTCCAGAGGTTGCCCACACCGCCGAACTGGAACCCGAACCCGACTGCGTAATAGGCGAGCAGCGCGATCGCGAACGCGGCGATGTTCATCATCATCATGTGGCCGGCGTTCTTCGCGCGGGTGAGTCCCGTGACCAAGAACGCGAAGCCGACCTGCATGAACAACACGAGGAAGCCCGTCATGAGCGTCCACGTAAAGTTCACCGAGATGCCGACGTGACCGATCTGGTTCGACAGCGTGTTGATGCCGTCCTGGGAGACGGGTACCTGCTTGGTCTGGCCGAACAGATTCTGATACTGGGCCGAACCGACGGAATTCACTCCGGTCGGATCAGCCGGCGCGTGGTGGCCCCACATGGCCCCGGCGATGACAATCGCGATGAACGCCATGAGGCTCATCGCGACGAGCTTCTTGCCTCGCGACACGTTCCCTCCCCGTAACAGTCACGGCGCGGCCGTGACCGTGTGGCTGATACGTGACGCGCGCTCGGCGCTCGTTCGTCCCGCAGAGCACTGAACTACGGGTTGCTTTCGCGTTTGTCTCTACTTCGTGTCGGCCGCGTGAAGGCCACCTTCAGAAATCTGACAGCGCGGCGTCCCAGGGGATCGCCCTCTGCCCGCAGGACCAGCCCTACCGCGGCGCGGGCTGGAGCGTCGCGAGCCCCTCCATCGCGGGCCCGAACGTCTCTTCGAGCCAGGCGCGCGGGTCGTCGCCCATCGCCCCGGTCACAACCGTCGAGACGCCGGCGGCGGCGAACGCCTCGGCGCCGCGGATGACCTCGTCGACGCTCGCGCCCCGCGGCAGGTCGCGATACATCGCGGTCACCTCGATCTCGTTCGCATCGCGCCCGACCGCGTCACAGTGACGGCGCAGCACGTCGACCTTGTGGGCCACCTCCGCGGGACCGCCGATGATGTTGCACGCGTCGGCGTATTGCGCGACGAGCCGCAACGTCTTGCGTTCCCCTCCTCCGCCGATGAGGATCCGCGGGCGGGGCGAGCTCACCGGCATCGGGCTGCACAACGTCGCGTCGAGCTGGTAGTGCTTCCCCGAGTACGGGCCGTTGTCGTCGCTCCACATCTGCATGCAGATCTGGATCGCTTCCTCGAGTCGCTCGAACCGCTCCGCGGTCGGCGGGAACGGCACCCCGAGGCCACGGTGCTCGCGCTCGTACCACGCGGCACCGATGCCGAGCTCCGCCCGGCCGCCCGATACCACGTCGAGCGTGGTGATCGTCTTGGCGAGAACGCCCGGATGGCGATACGTCACGCCGGTCACGAGCAGGCGCAGGCGCAAGCGGGTGGTGCGGCCCGCGACGAAGCCGAGCGCCGTGTAGCCCTCGAGCATCGGATCCTCGGCCGGCGCCATCCAATCCATCTGGAAGAAGTGATCCATGAACGACATCGTGCGCACGCCCATGGCCTCGGCCGACGAGGCGAGCGCGGCGACACCCGAGCCGATACCGGCCGGCCCGCCGGCCCAATCGAACCGCGACACGTGGAGATCCAGCTGCATGCAGCCGTTCTACCCGAGTCGGGCCGTCCGGCGTTAGGCTCGCCGGCCGTGGCGGACGAACCCAACGCAGAAATCCTCAATCTGGCCGTCGAGGGCGGCACGCTCGTCTACGAGACGCAGATCACCGGTCCTGAAGATCTGAACGTCGAGATGATCTTCGTCGTCTACGACGCCTCGGGCGAGGAACGCTGGCGCCAGGAATACGAGTGGGGCACCGATCCCTTCGCTCGAGCGATGAACACGCAGATCGAATGGCCCGCGGGTACCTTCGCCGACAACACTGATTACGGCGCGTGGCTGCACATCTGGCTGAAGGACGCCGCCGGCACGGTGGTCGGATCCGCGGAGAAAGGCGTGTCGTTCATGACCGGCCGCGGCCAGGCGTACGCGTCGACCGAGCCACCGCCGGAGCACACGTCGAACACCGCCTTCGACGTGCTCGCGCAAAATTGCCGCGTCGAAGGTACCTGGGTCGTGTTCGATCTCCACAACACGACGGACCACGATGTTCAGGTCACGCACCTGCTCGAGGTCAGCAACAGCGCGGGTGAGACACTGGCGAAGACGTCGGGCGACGAGGTCGTGCGCGGCAAGGCCGTGCAGCAGGCTCATCACCTGCTGCCCGAGAACCTCGCCAACGGGCAGTACATCCTGATGCCCCTCGTCGACGTACACGGCAGCGGCGCGGAATGGCCGGGCGACGCGGTCACGATCGAGGTCGACGACGGCGTCATCACCGTCAAGTAGCTCCGGACCCCGGCGTCGGCTATCGCCGAGTGCGGCCCGGCCGCGGCAACGCGCCCCGATCGAGCCCTGACAGCGCGTGCAGTCCTACTTCGACCTCCGCGAGCGGTGCCGGTCGTGCGAACAGGAAGCCCTGGCCGTAGCGACATCCGAGCTTGTTGAGCACCCGCAGCTTCTGCTCGCTATCGATGCCTTCGGCCACGACGGTGAGGCCGTACGCGCGACCGAGTTGGATGATGGTGTTCAAGAGGATCCGGTCCGACCCATCGTTTCCGAGCGTCTGCACGAACGATTGGTCGATCTTGAGCTCGTTGATCGGGAGCCGGTGCAAGTAGGTCAGTGAGCTGTATCCGGTGCCGAAGTCGTCGAGCGAGATGCGTGTCCCCAGCGCGCGTATCTCCTCGAGGTGGCGCAGCACGGCATCCGTGTTGTGGAGCAGAGCTGACTCGGTGATCTCGAGCGTGAGCAGCTCGGGTGCGAGCTGCGCGTCGGCGAGCGCGGCGCGCACCGTCGGAAGGAAGTCGCCGCTGTTGAGTTGGTGCGCGGACACGTTGACGGCGACACCGAGCCCCGGTCGCACCGCTTGGACCCCTGCACAATCGAGCGTCGCCCGCCGCAGCATCCACTCGCCCAGCGGCACGATGAGGCCGGTCTCCTCGGCGACACTGATGAACTCACCGGGCGGCACGAGGCCGGCGCCGGGCCGGGACCACCGCATCAGCGCCTCGAGGTGCGTCGGCTGTCCCGAGGCGAGCGCCACGATGGGCTGGTAGTACGCATGGATCTCGTCGCGATCGAGCGCGCGCCGGAGCGCGGATTCGATGTCGAGTCGCTGCTCGACTCGCTGCTGCATCTGACTGTCGAACAGCTCGAACCGCCCTCGGCCGTGCTCCTTGCCCGGTACATGGCGGTTTCCGCGTAGCGCAGCAGATCGAGTGATCCGGCGGCGCCGCCCTCCCACACGGAGATCCCGATCGAGGCCGTGACGAACACTTCGTCGGACGCAATCGTGTATGGCTCGCCCAGCATCTGCGCGATGTGTGCGGCACGGTCACTCAAAGCCTCGACGTCGGCGAATCCCTCACACACGATGACGAATTCGTCGCCGCCGAGACGCGCCACGGTTTGATCCGCGGAACGCTCACGCAGGAGTCGCGCGGCAACGAGCCTGAGGAGCTCGTCGCCGATGTCGTGACCCATGCTGTCGTTCACGAGCTGGAAGCGATCGATGTCGAGGAGCATCACACCGACGATCCGCGCGCTCGACGATGCTCGCCGGATGGCTTCATCGAGCCGGTCGATCAGCAGCCGCCGGTTCGCCAGCCCGGTGAGATCGTCGTACAGCGCGAGGCTTTCGAGCTCGCGTTCGGTCTGCCTCTGGCTCGTGATGTCGCGCAAGATCGTCGTGATGAGCGCGCGACCATCGATCTCCGTGGCCGACATCGTCACCTGGGCGTGGAACGGCTCCCCGGACGCGCGGAAGCTGACGAGCTCGGTCGGCTCGTCGGGGAGTGCGTCCCAGTCGGGAGTCGTGGCGATCACTCGGTCGCGCAGCTCCTCGGGCACCATGTCGATGTACCGCTCCCCGATCACCTCCGATGCCGGGATGCCGAAGAGACGTTCCGCCTCGCGATTGAACCCTTCCACGAACCCGTCGGCGTCGACCGTGATGATCGCGTCCGCGGCCGTGTCGAGAATCATGCGATGACGCGCCTCCGACGCTTCGAGCGCACGTTGCGTGCTCACCAGCGCGTCGACGTTGTGCAGGCTGAAGACCATGCCCGCGACGACAGGATCATCGCGGCGATGCTCGATCCGGAACTCGAACCAGCGATATGCGCCGTCGGCACCGAGAACGCGGCTGACCGTCCGCCGTTGCGTTCGGTCGTGCAACACCGCGCCGAACGCCTCGACCATCTCATCGACGTCGTCGGGGTGAATGAGCTCGGCCACACATCCCCCGGTGAGCTGGTCGGGGCGATAGCCGAGCTCGTGCTCTACGGATGGCGACACCCACGACACGCCGCCGACCGGATCTGAGATCGCGACCACACCCGACGCGTAGTCGGAGAGCGCCGATGCCCACTGGCGCGCGTCGATCAGCGCGCGGTTGTCCTGGGAGATGCACGAGACGAGATCGCCGCCGAGCGGCACCGCGACGATGTGACGCCACGCCGGCCCGCGCGGCGTCTCGAACACGCGGTCGACCTCGACCTGCTGGCCCTCGGCGAGCGCGGCCGCGAGAAGCGTGTGCAGGCTGTCGCGGTCCTCGCCGGACACGTAGTCCGACAGCTTGGCGTCGGCCCCGGCGACTCGACCTTCCGACCATCGTCGCCGCGCGCTGAGATTCGCGTCCACGATGCGGAACTCGGTGATCGCGCCATCCACCCGAACAGGACGAAACGTGACGAGCCCGACGCCCCACGCGTCGATCGCGTCGTGCACGAGTGCGTCGGAGGACACTTCCGGCTCGGGATTCTCGCTCACGCCTGCCTCACGACGCGTATATCGGTGGGTTTTCGGGGACTCCAGAGGAACTTCGACCACGGCGCGCCCGCGCGAGAAACGCAAAGAACGTGACGGATTGAACCGCGCCCCTTGTGTGGTATTTCGGTCCGGGTCGCCGATGAATTCGTTCGATGAGCGTTCTCGAACCGGCACGTGATCCCACCCCGATCGCCGGTGTCCCGCGCGGCAATGGAGTTGCCGAAGACCCCGCGCCGCACCTCGCTCGTCTCTGTGCGCTGGTGCTGATGTTCGGCGCCGGGCTGCTGACGGTCGTGAACAGCGAGTTCTCCCAGCTGCGATCGGTCAACGTCGACGCCCTGCGGACCACCGGCCTCGTCACGATGCTCGCCGCGCTCGTGGTCTGGAAGCTGCCGTGGGCGACGCGGAGCCGGCAGATGAGCATCGCGGTGTTGGTTGCGTCCATCGTGGCGCTCGTCGGCACCGATCGCTGGCATCACTACTCGCAAAATGACGCCGCGATCGCGGTGTACCCGATCTTCTTCGTTCTGATCATCGCCTATGCAGGTCTGACGCAACGGCGCGGAACTGCGGCGGCCGTCGCGTGCCTCTCCGGCGTGGCCCTCGCCTGGCTGCTGCGCGACGGCGGCCACAGCGCCGCCGCGTGGCAGTGCGTTGCCGTCACGGTGCCGGCCGCCGCGATCCTGGGCGAGGTCGTGTGCTGGGCGTACGGCCACGCGCTCCGGCTC
>DATMUX010000571.1:0-3791 GCA_035563695.1 Acidimicrobiia bacterium | reverse complement strand
CCGGGCCGGATCGTCGCCGCGATCGGCACCGGCTTCACCGGGCGCATGGCCATGGGTCGCAAGCCCTTGACGTGGGCCGCGACGCGCCGGTCGATCGAGCAGCTCCGCGGGCTGCTGCGGGGAGAGCAGGTCGAGATCGAGGGCGCGCTCGCCCAGATGCTGCACGGTCCCGAGTTCGCGCCGCCGCGGCCCATTACGACGCCGATCGTGATCGCGGCGAACGGCCCGAAGGGTAAGGCGGTCGCGCGCGAGCTCGGCGACGGCGTCATGACGATCGGCGCGGGCGACCCGACGTTCGCGTGGTGCGCCGTGCTCGCGTTCGGCACCGTGCTCGACGACGGCGAGGACCCGGGATCGGAACGCGCGCTCGCGGCCGCGGGCCCGGCGCTCACCGTCGTGTACCACGCGCTGTACGAGAACGACCCGTCGTCGGTCGACGCGCTGCCCGGCGGGGTGGAGTGGCGCAAACGGCTCGAGGAGATCCCCGAGCCCGAGCGCCATCTCGCGCTGCACACCGACCACCTCGTGCGTGTCACCGATCTCGATCGCGGGCTCCTCGACGGCGAACTTTGCAAAACATTTACGTGGACGGGGAGCGCGAGCGAGGTGCGGGCCCGGGTCGACGCACTTGCCGCGAACGGAACCACCGAGATTCTCTACAGTCCCATCGGACCCGACGTTCCACGGGAATTGCGCGCCTTCATGGAGATGGCGACGGCCTGAACGACTGGCGGCCGGACCAACGGTCCGGACCGGTCATCTCGACGCGCAGCGCGGTGACATCGGACGCACGAGGTTCGCGGCGCGCGCCGGGTGCTCAGTAACGGCGATGCCCATGCCGTTCATGTAGTCGTGTCGTGCGTTCCCGAGCCCGCTCTCGAACTGCAGCGTGCCGCGGGCTCGGCGACGCATGGTGAGCTCGTCGACGCCGTCGTCCGGCATTCGCGCGATGTGATCGTCGTCTTCGACGGGGATGGTCTGATCACGTTCGTCAGCGGTGCGATCGAGGAGACGATCGGCTGGCGGCCCGACGATCTCGTCGGGACCGACGGGCGGCAGCTCATCCACCCCGACGATCTCGCCGACTGGGTCGCGCACCTCGAACGGCTCGTGCAGCGACCGGCCGAACCGAGCTCGACCGAAGCGCGGATCCGCCGCCGGAACGGCGAGTGGATCTGGACCGAGGTCATTGCCGTCAACCTGCTCGGCGACCCCGTGGTGCGAGGCCTCGTCGGCCAGTTTCGCGACATCACCACCCGCAAGGCGGCCGAGGATGCGCTCGCCGCGAGTGAGCAGCGCTTCCGGTCGCTCGTGCAGAACGGCTTCGATCTCGTCGCCATCACCGATCGGTCCGGCAAGCTGAAGTACATCTCACCGTCGTGTGAGTCGGTGCTCGGCTATCCGCCCGACCTGTGGTACGTCGACGTCGATGTCGATGCCGCGACCGTGTTCGACCGCGCCGGCGTCTCCCGGTTCGTCCACGAAGACGATGTGCATCTCGTCAACTGCGCGGTGCTCGCGATCGCCGAGCGTCCGGGCGCGGCCGAACGCGTCCGCTGCCGGTTCCTCGACGCGGGCGGCGGCTGGCACTGGTTCGAGTGCGTGTTCACGAACCAGCTCGGCGTGCCCGGCGTCGACGGTTACGTCGCGAACTGCCGCGAAGTCACCGACACGGTCGAGGCGATCGACGCGTTGGTCGAGCAGGAGGCGAAGTTCGCCGCACTCGTGCGTTACTCCTCGGACCTGATCGTGGTGATCGACCCGACGGGCATGCCGAGCTACGTGAGCCCGTCGATCGAGCACGTGCTCGGCTTTACGGCGTACGAATTCATGGGCCCCGATCCGTTGAAGCTCGCGCTGAACGGACCGATCAACCCGTGGTCGGAACGTTTCCGCGACGCTCTCGCCGAGCCCGGCGTGCAGCGGACCTCCCTGCTGCGCACCCGGCACGCCAACGGCCAGTGGCTCGACCTCGAAGTGCGCGCGACGAACCTCATCGCCGAGCCGGCGATCGGTGGCGTCGTCTTCCACATCCGCGACGTGACCGACCAGCGGATCGCACGCGCCGAGCTGGAACGGCGCGCGTTGCACGACCCGCTGACCGACCTGCCCAATCGGGCGTTGCTCTGGGACCGTCTCGCGCACAGCCTCGCCGCGTCCGCCCGCCGGTTCACCGCACCGGCGGTGCTGTTCGTCGACATCGACGGCTTCAAGACGGTCAATGACACGCTCGGCCACGACGTCGGCGATCAACTGCTCGTGCAGATCGCGTGGCGCCTCGGCGAGCTGCGCCGCCGTTCCGATACGGCCGCGCGTCTCGGGGGCGACGAGTTCGTCATCCTGCTCGAGGACATCTCCGACCGCCGGGAGGCGGCCGAGATCGGCCAGCGGGTCTGTGACGCGATCGCCGAGCCGTTCTCGTTCCACGCCGCGACGATCGCGATCAGCGCGAGCATCGGCGTCGTGTACGCGGGCGACCATCGCAAGTGCACCGCCGAGACGCTGGTCCGGGCGGCCGACGCCGCGATGTACCAGGCGAAGAAGCTCGGGGGCAACCGGGTCGAGGTGGCGCGCTCCATCTAGGCCTGGTTCACTGAGCCCGTGGCCTGGAACATCGCCGATCTGATCGAACACGTCGCCGACGCCGTACCCGACCGCGTCGCGGTCATCGTCGGCGAACGTGAGCAGACCTACGCCCAGCTCGAGGAGAACGCGAACCGGTTGGCACACTTCCTCGCCGACCATGACGTGCGTCGCGGAGACCACGTCGGCATCTACGCGTTCAACAGCCACGCGTTCGTCGAGACGATCCTCGCGGCGTACAAGTTGCGCGCGGTGCCGATCAACGTGAACTACCGCTACGTCGAGGCCGAGCTGCGCTACCTGTTCGACAATGCCGACCTGATGACGCTCGTGCACGACGCCCAGTTCGCGCCCCGGATCGCCGCGGTGCGCGACGCGCTGCCGATGCTGCGCCATCTCGTCGCGATCGACGACGGCTCGGGCACCGACTGCTCCGCGCTCGGGTCCGTGCCGTACGCCGACGCGCTGGCAAGCGGCTCGCCCGTACGCGATTTCGGGCCCCGTTCCGACGACGACATCTACATCCTGTACACCGGCGGGACGACGGGCATGCCCAAGGGTGTGGTCTGGCGCCAGGAGGATGTGCTCTGCGTGCTCGGCGGGCTCGTTGACTTCGACACCGGCAAGCGCATCGAGGACGAGTGGCAGTTCGCCCGGGCCGCCGCCGACGCACCCGACGGCGGGCTGGGCATCGTCATCGCGCCGCTCATGCACGGCGCCGCGCAGTGGGGGATCCTGAACGGCCTGTTGAACGGCCGCACCACCGTGCTGATGCCGAAGTTCGACGCGCACGAAGTGTGGAAGGCGGTCGAGCAGCACCGGATCACCACGCTCGGCATCACGGGTGACGCGATGGCGCGCCCACTCATCGAGGCGCTCGACGACGGCGGTTACGACGCGTCGTCGATCGTGACCGTTGCGTCGACGGCCGCCGTGTTCAGCGCGACCGTGAAGGAGCGCTTTCTCGAGCGGTTCCCGAGCCTGATCATCGCCGACGCTGTCGGCTCCACCGAGACGGGCTACAACGGCGTGCGCGTGATCATGAAGGGCAGCGAGGAGCGTCCCGGGTTGCCGACCGTGCGCATGGGCCCCGACACCGTCGTGCTCGACGATCAGATGAACGTCGTGCAGCCGGGCTCGGGTGTGGTCGGCCGCATGGCGCGCGGCGGCAACGTGCCCCTGCGGTACCACAAGGATCCGGAGAAGTC
>DATMUX010000570.1:0-2076 GCA_035563695.1 Acidimicrobiia bacterium | reverse complement strand
CTTCGTCTTCTTGCTCACTGCAGACCTTCGTGCTCGGCGGGTGAAAGGGGCGATCCTACCCGCGCGCCCGGCGGCGGGCCGGGCGTGAATTGTGCCGTTCCGGCGGCTCGTGCGGATCGAGACTCAGGCGGGCCGGGGAACGCGTCGACGTAGAGCCCATGAGGTTCGGCCGGGCCCGGCTCGCCGAGGTCAGCGAGACGCGGGGCGTGCACTTCGTCGCGATGATGCTGATGGGGCCCATGGCCGCGCTCGCCATCATGGCGTTGCGCGAGCTGGGGCTGGTGGCCGCAACACCCTTGTGGTTGATCCCGACCATCTTGGTGGGCGGGCAGGCGGTCAGCACGGCGGCGGACGTGTGGTGGAAGAAGTCGCCCACTCGGTTGCGAATGCACGCGCGCGTGGCCTCGCAGGCGTTGGTGGTCACGGCCGCGATCTACGCGATCGGATGGGGACCGGCGCTGGCCGTCGGACTCGTGCTGGTCGGGCAGGAAGCGTTGGCGGTGATCGGCCCGACTGCGCAGCGGGCCGTGCTCGGATGGAATCTCTCGTGTCTCGCGCTCGGCGAGTTCCTCGTTGCCGTCGGTGTCATGCCGACGTTGATCCCGACGCCGATCGTGCACGGCCTGGCCGTGCTGGCCGGCCTCGGCGTCGCGTTCTCGTACCGCTCCCTGCGCAGCGCGCTGATCGAGAAGGAGGAGGCCGCGGAGCTGACCGAGCAGCGTGAACGCCGGTTCCGTGCCCTGGTGCAGAGCTCGCAGGATCTGGTCTTCGTGTTCGACGCGTCGACCACGGTCACCTATGCGAGCCCTTCGTGCGAGCAGGTTCTCGGGTACGAGCCGGCGCGCCTGCTGGGCGCGGGCCAGGGCGTGAACGTGCACCCCGACGACATGAGCGCGCTGTACAGCGCGATGCAGTCTGCGCGCGCGACTCTCGGCGGTCGCGCGGAGCTCTTGTTCCGGATTCGCCGCCGCGACGACGAATGGTGCTGGGTCGAGGGAGTCGCGACCAATCTCCTCGACGACCCGGCCGTCGCGGGTGTGGTCGTCAACGTCCGGGACGTCACCGAGCGCCTGCGCGCCGAGGAGGCGATCCGCCATCAGGCTCTCCACGATCCCCTGACCGGATTGCCGAACCGAACGCTGTTCAACGATCGTCTCGAGCATGCCGTCGGTCGCCACCAGCGCGCCGGCGGCCACCTCGCGGTGCTCATCGTCGATCTCGACGGGTTCAAGACGGTCAACGACAGCCTTGGGCACGCCATCGGCGATCAGCTGCTCGTCGCGGTGGCGCAGCGCTTCACCGGCGTGATGCGCAGCTACGAGACCATCGCCCGTCTCGGTGGAGACGAGTTCGCGATCCTGATCGAAGATCTGGCAACACCCGACCAAGCAGGCCGCGTCGCGCAACGCGTCCTCGACTCGCTCGCGGAACCGCTCGCGTTGACCGATCGTGACGTCGCGATCGGTGCGAGCGTCGGGATCGCCGTCGCCGACCGCCCGCGCAACGCGACCGAACGGCTGCTCAGCCACGCCGACTCCGCGATGTACCGGGCGAAGCGGGAAGGCAAGGGCTGCTACCGAGTGTTCGAGTCGTCGATGCATGCGGCGGCCGTCGAGCGCCTCGAGCTCGAACAAGCGCTGCGCGGTGCGATCACCGAGAACGCGCTGACCGCCCACTACCAGCCGATCGTCAATATCGCCAGCGGGAAAGTGAGCGGCTTCGAAGCCCTCGCGCGCTGGCATCATCCGGAGAAGGGACCGGTTCCGCCCGACATCTTCATACCCATCGCCGAGGACACGAACCTCATCCTCGACCTGGGTCGCAACATCCTCGGTCAGGCCTGTGGGCAGATCGCGCGGTGGCGCGACCGGTTCCCGGAGCTCGACCTCACCGTGGCCGTCAACATCTCACGCATCCAACTGGCGCACCCGAGCTTCGTGGACGACGTCAACGAAGCGCTGCGGCGCGCATCCCTCGAGCCGCATGTGCTCGTGATCGAGATCACCGAGTCGATCCTTGCCGACAACTCGGGCCGGGTGATCAACACGCTCGACCGCCTCCGAGCGCCGGGGGTGC
>DATMUX010000569.1:0-3599 GCA_035563695.1 Acidimicrobiia bacterium | reverse complement strand
AGGAAGCGCCGACCCGCGTGCCGTTGCCGGTCCGCGTGCTCGTGTCGGAATGCGTCGACCTCGTGCAGGCGTCGGCCGCCGTCGCGCAGGTGCCGTTGCGCGTCGCGCCCGAACCGCCCGACGTCGAGATCTTCTGCGACCCGCGCCAGCTCCGCAGCGCGCTCGTGAACCTGCTCGACAACGCGATCAAGTACTCCGGTCCGGGCCAGGAGGTCGAAATCGGCGCGTGTTGTACCGGCGACCGCGTCGCGTTCGTGGTACGCGATCACGGCATCGGGATCCCCAAGCGGGATCTCGAACGCATCTTCGAACGGTTCTACCGCGTCGATCGCGCCCGCAGCCGCGACACGGGCGGTACGGGTCTGGGTCTTGCGATCGTGCGCCACGTCGTCCAGGCGCACGGCGGCGAGGTGACCGTACAGTCGCAAGAAGGCGAAGGTTCCACGTTCACGTTGTACGTCCCGCGTCACGAGCGTCCCGGGGAGAAGAACTGATGGCAGATCCGCCGCTCATCCTGGTGGTCGACGACGAACAGTCGTACCGCGACGCGCTCGCGGTCGCGCTGCAGCGCGAGGGCTTCCTCGTCGAGACCGCGGCCGACGGCCCCGAGGCGATCGCGCGCTTCGACGCGGCGCGGCCCGCGCTCGTGCTCCTCGACGTCATGCTGCCGAAGATCTCGGGCATCGACGTGTGCCGCGAGCTGCGCGCCCGGTCACGGGTGCCGATCATCATGGTCACGGCCCGCAACGCCGAGATCGACGCGGTGGTGGGTCTCGAGGTCGGGGCCGACGACTACGTGACCAAGCCGTTCCGGCTGCGCGAGCTGATCGCCCGCGTGCGGGCCGCGCTGCGCCGGATCCCGAGCGCCGAGGATGAGACCGAAGCGGTCGACGTGATCGAGGTCGGCGACGTGCGTCTCGACGCAGGTCGCCACGAGGTATTCGTACGGGGCGCGCCGGTCGCCCTGCCGCTCAAGGAGTTCGAGCTCCTCGAGCTGCTGATGGCGAACGCGGGCCGGGTCCTCACCCGCGACGTGTTGATCGACCGGATCTGGGGACCGAACTACTTCGGCGACACCAAGACGCTCGACGTCCACGTAAAGCGCCTCCGCTCGAAGATCGAGCCCGACCCGGCGAACCCGAGCCGGATCGTCACCGTGCGCGGCGTCGGCTATCGCTACGAGCGCGCGGTCGCGGGCGTGGCGTGAGGTCCGCAGCACCGACCCGAGGTTGTTCCGCCGCCAACGCCTGCGCGTTGCCGATCCGCAACGTGAAGTTCACCTTGCCTGCCTAACCTCGTTCCGGTCCTCCGACGGAGCCGAGGTAGCAGTGGACAGCCCGAGCAGCGACCTTCTGGAGGCCTCTGCCGACGCGGATGTGCCCTTTCGGCCGATCTCGCGCGCGACGGGCGGAGACCGCGTCTACCGCACGATGGCCACGGTTGCCGCGTCCGCCAGCCTGGTGATCGTCACGGTCACGGCGGTCTTCCTGATCGACAAAGCGCGACCGGCGCTCGGCAAGGCCGGAGTCCGCGACTTCTTCACCACGAGCGTCTGGAACCCGACCGTGGGTCGGTTCGGCGTCCTCGGGCTCGTCGAGGGGACGCTGATCATCGCGGCCATCTCGATGACGATCGCCGTCCCGCTCGGCGTCGGCATGGCGTTGTTCATCAACGAGTACGGACCGCTGCGCCTGCGCCGCCCGCTGACCACGTTGATCGACCTGCTGGCCGCGCTGCCGAGTCTTTTGTTCGGCATGTGGGGCTTCTTCGCGTTGCAAAGCCACTTGAAGCCCGTCGCGTCGTTCTTGAGCACCAGGTTGTCGGCCGTGCCGTTCCTGCGCGCACCGAGTGGATCGGGGCTGACGCAGTCGAGCTTCATCGCCGGCGTCGTCGTGTCGATGATGATCCTTCCGATCATCACCTCCGTATCGCGCGACGTGATGGCCCAGGTCCCGCGCGAACAGTGCGAAGGCGCGCTCGCGCTCGGCGGCACGCGCTGGGGCATGGTGCGCGACGTGATCCTGCCGTTCGCGCGCAGCGGAATCGTCGGTGGCGCGCTGCTGGGATTCGGGCGGGCACTCGGTGAGACCATCGCCGTCGCACTCATCATCACACCGCGCATCGACGTCAACACTCACGTGCTCACAACAGGGGGCGGATCGATCGCGGCGTTCATCGCCGTGCACTTTGGAGAGGCATCGACACTCGAACGCAGCGGCCTCGTCGCAGCGGGCCTCGCGCTCTTCATCTTGACCCTGATCACCAACTTCTTGGCGCGGGCCGTCGTGAATCGCACTCGGATCCAGTCGTGACGACCTCGGAGACCTCCCGCGACGTGCCCCTCGTGCAGGACCAACGGCTGCTCGGTCGCCGGGACGTTATGCCCACGGTCGCCGCCGCGCTCGGCGCAGCCGGCGTCGCGATCCTCTGTTGGGCGGTCATCGGCTGGCACTCGGCACTCGGGGTCGCGGTGACGACGTTCGTGAGTTTCGTCGTCATCCTCACCCTCGCAGAATTCATGGCACGCGATGCCGACGAGGTCGATCTCGTCGAAGCCGAGCGAGGGGAAGGCGAAGTCGCGGATGAGCGACCGCCGGAGCCGGACTCGGAGCTGGAACCGGAACAGCTCCCGCCGGTCGTGCTGGCCGCCGTTCCGGACGCCGCCGATGTCGGCGACGAGCCGGAGCAGGACCGCCCCGTGAAGCGCAAGAAGGTGCGCGGCTCGGATCTCGTCGAGGGGCTCGTGGCCGCGTTCGTCGCGGCCGCCTTCGCAGAGCTGCTGCGCATCGTGTTCCGGATGGACAGCCTCGTCGGGGTCGTCATCTGGTGGTACATCGCGTTCCTGTTCGTGTACTTCCTGCTCGTGCGGGACCGGGCGGACTCGGAGAGCGCGCTCGATCACGTCGTCACGGTGGTGGTGTGGTCGTTCGCCGCGCTCGTGTCGGCCGTGCTCGTGTGGATGGTGCTGTTCGTGTTGTTCCGAGGCTTGCCCAAGCTCGCCGCAACCTTCTTCACGCAGGATTTGAGCAAGGTCGGTCCGCTGTCGCCGGGAGGCGGCGCGAAGCACGCGATCATCGGCACGCTCGAGCAGGTCGGGATCGCGACGATAATCGTCGTGCCGATCGCGATCCTCACGGCCATCTATCTCAACGAGATCAACGGGCGGCTCGCCGGTCCCGTGCGGTTCGTCGTCGACAGCATGAGCGGGCTGCCGAGCATCGTCGCTGGCCTGCTCGTGTACACGGTGCTGGTGACGAGTCACGGCTTCTCGGGCCTCGCCGGCTCGCTGGCGTTGGTGATCTTGATGCTGCCGACCGTGACCCGCACGTCGGAGGAGATCCTGCGCACCATTCCGGGTGGGTTGCGCGAAGGCGGCCTGGCGCTCGGCGCGCCCGAGTGGCGTCTCGCACGGCGCGTCGTGCTACCAACCGCGCTGGCCGGCCTGGTGACGGCCGTGATCCTCGGCGTGGCCCGCGCCATCGGCGAGACCGCGCCGATGTTGCTCACGTCATTCGGCGCGGACACCACCAACACCTCTCCGGTGCACGGCCCGCAGGACGACCTGCCGCTGTTCGTGTGGAAGCTCATTCGTTCGCCGG
>DATMUX010000568.1:0-4418 GCA_035563695.1 Acidimicrobiia bacterium | reverse complement strand
TGCTGGCTCGGCATTCCCGAGACGGCGGTCGCCGCCGACCTCGATGCCGCATCGCGCGTGGCCGTCGCGTTGGGCGAGCTCGGCATCGGCGTCGGGCTGCGCGACTTCGGCTCCGCGGTGTCGTCACTCGAGCAGCTGCGGCGACTGCCCGCGCCCGCGATGACCGTCGCCGGACCCCTCGTCGAGGCACTCCACCGGACCGACGAGGACGGCGCCGCGAGCACCGCGCTCCTCGCGGCGGTGGTGCAGTACGCGCGGGCACTCGGACGCGTCGTCGTCGCGTTCGGCGTGCAGGATGCCGCGCACGCCCGCCGCCTGCGGGAGCTGGGCTGCTCGTTCGGCGCGGGCCCGGCCTTCGGCCCGCGCCTGCGGCCCGACCAGGTCGAGGGCTTCCTCGCCGCGCGCCCTCCCACCACCTCCACCTCCTCCTCCACCACGCAACTTGCGTGAGATAACCACCGCGGAGGTGGTCGAGCCACGCAAGGTGGGGGTGGTTCGGGGTGAGGTCCCGCACGCGGCTGCTCGCGCGAGACACGATCGCGGCACACCCGTCACCTACGGTGGGAGCCATGGCCCGATCCGCGACCGGCGCGTATTCCGCCGAGCACATCCAGGTGCTGGAGGGGCTCGACCCCGTCCGCAAGCGGCCGGGCATGTACATCGGCTCGACCGGGACGACCGGCCTCCACCACCTGATCTGGGAGGTCGTCGACAACGCGGTCGACGAGGCCATGGCCGGCTACTGCACCCGGATCGACGTGACGCTGCTCGCCGACGGCGGCGTGCGCGTGGCCGACAACGGGCGCGGCATTCCCGTCGACGCGCACCCGCAGTTCAAAGGGCGGTCGGCGGCCGAGATCGTGATGACCACCTTGCACGCGGGCGGCAAGTTCGGTGGCGGCGGCTACAAGGTGTCCGGCGGGTTGCACGGCGTCGGCGTCAGCGTCGTGAACGCGCTGTCGTCGCGCGTCGTGCTCGAGGTCGACCGCGACGGCAAGACGTGGCGCCAGGAGTACGCGGCCGTCAAGCAGGGCCGCGCGATCACGCCCGGTGTGCCGCAGGGCAAGCTGAAGGCGGTCGGCGTATCGAAGCGGGGCCACACCGGCACCACCGTGACGTTCTGGCCCGATGCCGAGGTGTTCGAAGAGCTCGAGTTCCGGTGGGCGACGGTCGCCGAGCGGCTCCAGGTGATGGCGTTCCTGAACCGCGGGCTCGCGATCGCGCTGCACGACGAGCGACCCGGGCACAAGCAGTCGGAGACGTTCGCGTTCGACGGCGGCATCGTCGACTTCGTGCGGCACCTCAATCAGTCGAAGGAGCCGCTGTTCAAGGACGTCGGCTACTTCTCCGACTCCGGGTCCGAAGGCGAGGTCGAGGTCGCGTGGCAGTGGAACACCGGCTACCACGAAGGGCTGCACTCGTTCGCGAACGGCATCTCGACGACCGAGGGCGGCATGCACGCCGAGGGCTTCAAGCGCGCGCTGACCCCGGCCGTCAACCGCTACGCCAAGGATCGCAACCTCGTGAAGGGCAAGGACGCGGCGTTCCAGGGCGACGACGTGCGCGAGGGGCTCACCGCGATCGTGTCGGTCCGGCTCGCCGATCCCCAGTTCGAAGGGCAGACCAAGGCCAAGCTCGGCAACACCGACATGCGTTCGCTGGTCGAGCGCACCACGAACCTCCACTTCGGGCGATGGCTCGAGGAGCACCCGAACGCGGCGAAGACGATCGTGCAGAAAGCGTCGAATGCGGCGAGGGCCCGGTCGGCCGCGAAGCAGGCGCGCGATCTCACCCGCCGCAAGACGGCGCTCGACGGCGTAGGCATGCCCGACAAGCTCGCCGACTGCGCCTCGCGCGTGCGCGACGACGCCGAGCTTTTCCTCGTCGAGGGCGACTCGGCGGGCGGCTCGGCGCGCGACGCGCGCGACCCGAAGACGCAGGCCATCCTCCCCCTGCGCGGCAAGATCCTCAACGTCGAACGCGCGTCGATGGACAAGGTCGTCGCGAACGCCGAGATCCAGTCGCTGATCGCGGCGATCGGGGGTGGCATCGGACCCGACTTCGACGTCGACAAGGTGCGCTACGGCAAGGTGATCGTGCTGGCCGACGCCGACGTCGACGGCGGCCACATCCGCACGTTGCTCATCACGTTCTTCTACCGGCAGATGACGCCGTTGGTGGAGGCCGGCCGCTTGTACGTCGCGCAGCCGCCGCTGTACTCGGTCGAGATCGGCGGCCAGAAGCAGTACATCGCCGACGACGCGGCCCGTATGCGGGTCATCGACGAGCACCCGAACCGCCAGCTCGCGTTCGCGCGGTTCAAGGGGCTCGGCGAGATGGACCCGCCGGAGCTGCGCGAGACGTGCATGGACCCGGCGACGCGCAACCTCGTGCAGATCGACGTCGACCAAGCGGCCATTGCCGACGAGGTCCTGTCGGTGTTGATGGGCGACGACGTCGAGGCGCGGCGGGGGTGGATCCAACGCAACGCCAAGGACGCCCGCTTCCTGGACGTGTAGGAGAGGATTCGTGGCTCGACGCAAGACCACCAATCAGTTGACGCTCGAGCCGCCGTCGGAGATCCCGACGCGCACGCTGGCCGAGGAGGTCGAGGCCGCCTTCCTCGAGTACTCCATGAGCGTCATCGTGCAGCGGGCACTGCCCGACGTGCGCGACGGCTTGAAGCCCGTGCAGCGGCGCATCCTCTGGGCGATGCACGACGCGAGCCTGCGGCCCGACCGCGCGTTCGTGAAGTGCGCGCGCGTCGTAGGCGACGTGATGGCCAACTACCACCCGCACGGCGACGCGTCGATCTACGAGGCGCTGGTGCGCATGGGCCAGCCCTTCTCGCTCACGGCGCCGCTCGTCGACAAACACGGCAACTTCGGATCGCCGTCGGACCCTCCGGCTGCGTCGCGCTACACCGAGTGCCGCTTGTCGCAGCTCGCGATGGAGATGCTCGCGGGCATCGACGAGGGCACCGTCGATCACGAGCCGAACTACGACGCGTCGCGCACCGAGCCGGTCGTGCTCCCGGCACGCTTCCCGAACCTGCTGGTGAACGGCTCGCAGGGGATCGCGGTGGGTATGGCAACGAACATCCCGCCGCACAACCTCGCCGAGGTGTGCAACGCCGCGATCAAGCTCATCGACAAGCCCGACGCGACGCTCTCGGAGCTCATGCGCGCGGTGAAGGGCCCCGACTTCCCGACGGGCGGCCTCATCATGGGCGACGAAGGCATCAAGGACGCGTACCGCACCGGGCGGGGGACAGTGCGGCTGCGCGCCGTGCACGAGCTCGAGGAGATCCCGCGCCGCGGCGGTCAGGCGATCGTGCTCACCGAGGTGCCGTTCCAGACGAGCGTCGACGCGATCGCCGGGAAGATCGCGGAGCTCGTCGAGTCGGGCAAGCTCGACGGTGTGCGCGACATCCGCAACGAGTCCGGCCAGGGCAAGACCCGGCTCGTGATCGAGCTGCGCCCCGACACCAACCCGCAGTTCGTGTTGAACAACCTGTTCAAGCACACCGCGGCCCAGACGACGTTCCCGGTGAACATGGTCGCGCTGGTCGACGGCGTGCCGCGCACCGTCACGCTGGCCGAGGCGCTGCGCGGGTGGCTCGACCACCAGATCGTCGTCGTCACGCGGCGCAGCCAGTTCCGGCTGCAGAAGGCCGAGGACCGGCTGCACATCGTCGAGGGTCTCGTCAAGGCGCTCGACATGATCGACGCGATCGTGAAGGCGATCAGCGCGTCGAAGGACCGCGCCGCGGCGCGCACCGCACTCATGGCGAAGCGCTTCGGGTTCTCCGAGGTGCAGGCGAACCACATCCTCGACATGCCCCTCGGCCGTCTCACGCAGCTCGGCCGCGAGGAGCTCGACAAGGAGCGCACCGAGCTCGAGGCGACGGTGAAGGAGTTGCGTCGCATCCTCGCCCGGCGCGACGTGCTGATGGGCGTCATCCGCGACGAGCTCACTGCCGTGCGCGACGCGCGCAAGGCGCCGCGCCGCTCGCAGATCGTCACCGACGACACCGGCACGATCGACGTCGTCGCGCTCGTCGAGGACGAGCCGTACGTCGTCACCGTGACCGCACGCGGCTACGTACGCGCCGTGCCCGAACGTACCCGCAAGGCACTCGTTGCGAACCCCGGCGAGCGCGACGCGGTCGCGCAGATCATCGACACGACCGCGCTCGCCGGTGTGCTCTTCTTCACCGACCGGGGACGCGCGTACCGCGCCACCGTGCACGAGCTCCCGAAGGAGAAGCTGACCGCCGCGCAGAACCTGTTCCAGTTCGGCGACGGCGAGAAGGTGGTAGCCGTGCTCGACGCCCGCCTGCACGAGGACCATCCGAACCTCGTGTTCGTGACGGCGGGTGGCGCGGTGAAGCGGACCGCGCTGTCGGAGTTCGCCGA
>DATMUX010000567.1:0-3365 GCA_035563695.1 Acidimicrobiia bacterium | reverse complement strand
CGCGCGCCGCTTCGCGCAGTCTTCCCGGCGGCACTGGCACCCGATGCGACCACCGGCGGTCACGCCTCGGCACGCTGTCGGCGCAGCTCCGCCAGCTCGCGCGCACGGCTCACCCACGTCTTGTGTTCGCGCCGGCGCCGGACGAGCCGTTGCCAAGTGAACACACCGACGCCGGCGGCGACCGCCCCTGGTAGCGAGATCGGCCCGAACGTCGGGCCCGTGCGACGCGAGACCAATTGGGCGGACGCGAGCATGGAAGCGGCCGCGACGAGCCCGTCGACGAGATGATCCACGGCGCCGTCGGAATCGTGGATCCGGAAGTCGACGCTGAGTTTGCCGGTGCGGATCTGCTGGACGATCTCCTCGATGTCACCGGGCAGGGAACCGGCCAGACGGTCCCAGCCTCGCAGCGTCCGTCCGGCGTGGCGGGCAAAACGCCGCGGGTCGAAGCGCTCGGCCAGCAACTTCTTCATGTAGGGCTCGAGCAACTCGGTGACCCGGACCTCGGTATCCAGATCGCGACCGAGTCCCTGGAGCTGCAACATGACCCGGAAGAGCAGCGAGAGGTCGGCCGGCAACACGAGACCGTTTTCGTGCAGGAGCTGCATGCCCGTGTTGATGATCGCGGTCATATCGAGGTGTCCGACGCCGATGAGCAGGTAGCGGTTCAGCCACGCGTCGATCTGTGATCGCAACCGGTTCATGTCGACGGTCGGCGGCGGTGTCGTGATCTCGACCACGACGTCGATGAAGGCGTCGAGGTCGCGGGTTCCGGCGGCGATCACCAAGTCTTCGAGCTGGCGTTTGCGCATCGATGAGATGCGGCCGACATCTCCGAAATCGAGGATCGCGATGTGCGATCCGTCGGGAAGCAGGAGATTCCCTGGTTGGGGGTCGGCGTGGTAGAGCAAGTCCCGGAAGATCATCTCGAGATACACGTCGGCGGCGCGACGCACGAGCGCCTCGATGTCCCATCCCGTCGCCTCGACGCTCGCACGATCGGTGAACGGCGCACCCGAGATCAGACTCATGGTGAGGACACGTCGCCGCGACAGTTCGGGATACGCCGTCGGCATGACGATGTCGGATTCGTCGGCGAAGTTCAGCGCGAAGCGCTGCAGATTCCGCAACTCCTGCGACAGGTCGATCGCGTCGTGCAGCATCTGCGAGAACTCGCCGACGATCACCGTGGGACGCAGCTGCGCCAGCCCGGGATCCTCACGTTCCAGATACGACGCGATTCCCTCCATGAGCTCGAGATCTCCGAGCACGCGCCGCTCCACGCCATCGTGAAGGACCTTCACCACCACCGCGGTCCCGTCATGCAGCGTCGCCCGGTGCACCTGCGCGACCGACCCCGACGCCATCGGCTCCGGGTCGAACGCGTTGTAGAGCTCCGACACGGAACCGCCAAGTTCGCGCTCGACCAGCGCCTGCGCCACACCCCGCGGATCCGGTGCGACCGTCGCCTGCAGCTTCGTCAGCTCCGCCGCAACGTCGTCGCCGACGACATCCGGCCGCAGGCTCAACATCTGCCCGAACTTGATCCACGTCGTGCCGAGCTCGGTGAGCGCCCGCCGCAACCGCTCACCGTCCGACATTGCGACGACCTCCGGGTCGACGTAGTGATCGACGAGACCCTTCACGATGCGCGCGCTGACGAGTCCGCTCCCACGCTGCACCCACGCCGCGAAGCCGTACTTCGCGAGCACCTCGCCGATCTCATCGAGTCGCTCGCGGTGGCGCACCAACGCGGCAGGCAGTCCTGGCATGGCTAACTCCTCGTTTTCACGGCCCTCAGGGCGCGTCTCCTGCAGGCACCACATTGCCTCGATTTGACGGCTGGTGCGAGCGCCTGCGATCTCGTGCAGACTGGCCGACGAGCTTCATCGAAGCGAGAGGAAATTCATGGCCGTCGCTGTGACGCGTTCCGACGTTGCCGTCGATCGCCCGAGCGGTCTGCGGACGACGCGTCGCGCCGCCGATGTGCTGCGCCTCATCGCGGCATCGTCGGTACTCCTTGCGACGTTGCTGCTCTCAGCCGTTGCGCATTCGGGAGTGAAGCGAACCGAGCGGAGCATGCTCGAGTCGATCATCACGCTGCCAGCGCCGTTGCGCGATCTGCTAACTGGACTGGCGCAACTCGTGCTCATTCTTGTGCCAGTCGGCATTGTCGTGCTCAGCCTCGTCCGCCGACAGTTCAGCTTGTTGGGACAACTCGTTGTCACGACGATCATCGCGACGCTGGCTGCTGTCGTCGCAGCGCACCTGCTCTTACAGACCTCGCATCCCGAAACGTGGCATCAACTGCTCGCGGGCAGGGGCGGCGCGTTCGATGCAACGTTCCCGCCGGTCGCATGGCTGTGTGGAGCAACGGCCGTGGTCACGGTGACGACACCAGAGCTCACGCGCGGCTGGCGAACGGCGCTCTGGTGGACAATCACGATCGCAGCCGTCATCGAGGTGATCGTTGGCGGATCTCTGCCCGTCGACGCGGTTGTCGCAGCTGCGCTCGGTCTCACCGTCGGCTCGCTGGCCTTGCTCGCCTTCGGCGCGCCGTCGAATCGACCCGAGGCGGCAGAGATTGTGGACGCGCTCCACGAATGTGGCATCGATGTCGAGGCGCTCGTCGAACTGGCGGCCGCGCCCGGCGATCCCGCACTGTTCGGCGCGACAACGCGCGACGGTACCAAGCTCAGCGTTCGCGTCTTCGCTGACGACGACGCGAATCAGAGCCTGCTGCTGCGGCAGACGCGTCGATTGTTGCTGCGCAATCCGCAGGACGACCGTCTCGCGACGACCGTCGAGTCCGCCGCCGAGCATGAGCTGCTCGCAACGGTAACGGCCGAACGCGCGGGCGCACGGGTTCCCCAACCCGTCGTCGCATATCCAGTCGGGACGCGCCACGGACGACGTGGCGCGCTGGTCGCCTGGACCACGATCGACGGTCGCCGCATGGACCAGCTCGCGCAAGACGAGATCTCCGACGCGACCTTGCGCGATCTGTGGAAGAGCGTTCAGCACCTTCGCGAACACCGTCTCGCGCACCGAACACTACGCACTGAGCATGTGTACATCGACCCCAGCGGCCAAGCGTGGCTGACCGGATTCGCGCTGGCCGAACTCGGCGCCAGCGAAACACTGCTCGACAACGACGTTGCGGAGCTGCTCGCCTCGCTCGCGCTGCAAGTCGGCGTCGACCGCGCCATCGCATCTGCCGTCGCGGGCGGAAGCCGGCTTGCGTTCGCTTCACGACGGCGCCGAAGCGGGCGCAATCGATACTGAAACGGGGGTCGGTTCTGCTCGGTTCGTGGCCCAGAGCCCGCCTCAGCACTGGATCGTCGACCGATCAGGAACCGGTTCCC
>DATMUX010000566.1:0-2247 GCA_035563695.1 Acidimicrobiia bacterium | reverse complement strand
CCCGGCGATCCGACCACGACGTGGCTTCTCGCGGAGTTCGCGACGTCGCCCCCGACGTACAGGCTTATGAGCGTTCAGGGGACGACGAAGAGCCTGAATCCGCGCGCGTACCAGATTCCGGCCGTCGCCGGCGGGACGTGGAACGCCACCTACACCGCCCCGGGACTCGTGCGCGGCGCCAGTGGTCTCGTCGCCCTGATGTGGGCGCAGCGCCGGAGCCCGACGGCGGCGACGCAGCTTCACTCGGCGCCGGTGTCCGCGTGGAGCACGGCGACGTTCGGCGTCATCGACCTGACGAGCACCGGGATCACGCCGGCGCGGATCAAGGGGCAGGCGGGCGCGGGCAACGCCGTCTATACCTACATGGCCACCGGCAGCCGCGCGTACGCGGTTCCGCTCTCATGCCTCACCGTCCCGGCGCCGCCCCTGAGCAACCTCATGGTCGAGCCGGTGCCGTGTCCGGGGGCGAACCCCTGCCCACTCAATCCGAACGACACGGTCTTCGTCGGTCAGACGCTCAAGATCACGCCGACCGTCTTCTCGATGCACGCGCTGACGGACTGGCGCTTCGACTTCGACTGGCATCCGGCCACCGAGGACACCGGGACCTCGCCGCACCTGAAGACGCCCGACCTCGCCTATCCGTCCGCGGGCGCGGTCCCGCCGGCGACGATCACGCTCGCGGGGCCGTGCGACCCGTCCGCCGGCGGCGTCCCCGCGTCGGGCGCCGGGTGCTGGACGTCGGTCACGTCCAACGGCGACTTCCCCGGAAGCGCTCCGGCCGGCACGACAGCGAGCCTGACCCTCGCTCTCGAGGCGTCAAACGACCTCGGGTCCGGGAACACGAAGACCTTCCCTCTGACCTGGAAAGTTCCGGCCGTGCGTCTTGCAACGACCAGCGTCCTCCTCGGCCAGCCGCTTCAGAGCGCCGCGGAAGGCGCGCCTCTCTCTTCCGGTTACAAGTGGTACTTCGGGACGACCCCGACCTCGTTGGCGGTCTCGTCCTGCACCGGAGCTTCGTGCGTCCCGCCTCCCCCGTACAACGCGAAGGGCACGTACTACTACTGGCTCACGGTCCCGTACGCGTCGTACACGAGTCCGGATTGCGGGATCCCGTGCACGCAGAGCCTCGGCACGTACACAGTCGCCGACGTCTCGGTCTTTATCACGAACGTGCCGACGACGGTCCTTGCGAGCCACCCCGTGAACCTCACGGACGCCTCGTCGATCGCCGCGGGCGTCACCGCGTGCGGCGCTGCCGGCTGGCAGTACAGCCTCTGCGACGCGTCGGCCCCGGCCTGCACCGCGGGCAGCGGCCTCGCCTGGACCGACATCGCAATCCCGCACCCCGGCTCTTCGAGCTTCACGGCGCCCTCGACCCCCGCGACGTACTGGCTGAGGGTCCGGTACAACTACACGACCACGGGTTCCTGCCCGTCGCTCGCGGCGGCGTGGACGCCGGCCGTCTCGGGGATCTCCGACATTACGGCCTGGCCGCTCGTCGTGACGCCCGTTCCCCCGATGATCGTCGTCCGCGTCAACGGCCAGGACCCCTGCCCGCCCGGTCCCGGGGGCGGATGCACGTCGGGCTATCCCGCGAACGTGGGCGACGTCGTGACCGTGTGGGCGGATCTCCAGGGCATCGGACACGATCCCTCGCCGCCAGCCACGACAGTCTGGACGTTCGGTCCGACGGCGTCCCCCTCGTCCTGCACGGGATCCGGTTGCCAGGGCACGGCCTTCACGTTCACGCAGCCGGGCAACCCGACGATCTCGTTGTCCGGATACCCGGGCGTCGCGTCGCCCAGCCTCGCCGCCTTCGCCGTCGACGTCCCGCCGGTCGTCGCCCGCAACGGGGGGCCCGTCTGCGCCGGATCGCCCCTCCCGCTCACGGCCTCGCCGACGATCACCGGCGCGACGTACGCGTGGACGGGGCCGAACGGCTTCACGTCGACGGTCCAGAATCCCACGATCCCGGCCGCGACGACGGCCGCGGCGGGGATGTACACGGTCGTGCGGACGCTCACCGGTCAGACGTCCCAGAGCAGCACGGTCGTCGTCGTGAACACGCCTCCCGCCGTCCCCGTCGCTGGGAACAGCGGCCCCCTCTGCGCCGGGGGAACGCTCGCCCTCACGGCCGCGACGGTCGCCGGGGCGACGTACTCCTGGACGGGTCCGAACGGGTTCACCTCGAGCCTCCAGAACCCCACGATCACGAACGCGACGCCTGCGGCGAGCGGCACCTAC
>DATMUX010000565.1:0-3385 GCA_035563695.1 Acidimicrobiia bacterium | reverse complement strand
CCCGCAGTATCGATGGTGTGCCCGCTCGACACTCGGCGGCCGGGCAACACCGAAGATCCGCTGCGATTGGCCGAGCTGCGCGCCGAGGCCGCCGGGCTGCTCGCGGAGTCGGCGAACGGCGAGGCACCCGCCATCCTACGGCGCGTCGACGACGCCATCGCGTCGATCGATCTCGAGCACCCGATGCCGGCCGTCGGCATCTTCGTGACCGCTGACGAGAGCCACGTGCTGATGCTCGGCGTGCCGATGCCGGCGCGGGTCGTCGTCGACGAGACGTTCGCGTTGCGCGACGTGGTGACCGCGGTCTCCCGCGCGACACGGGTCCGCATCCTCGCGCTCTCGCGGGCGCGCACTCGCTGCTTCGACCTGTCGGACGTCGCGATCGTCGAACGCGACGACTTCGGTTTCCCCGTGCAGATCGCGCCCCCGATTCAGGAAGACACGCCGCACCGCGATCTTCCCATCGGTGAGCACGAGCACGACGAGGTCGCCAAACAGGTGTTCCGAGCCGTGATCCAGGCGCTCGACCACGTGCAGCACGCCGATCCCCGGCCGCTCGTGCTGCTCGGACCGGAGCGCGACCTCGCCTACTTCGACGCGGTGGCGCGGCTGGAACCGGCGGCCGTGATGGGACGGGCGCACGGGAACTACGACCGCGAGACCGCGGCCGAGATCGCCGAGCTGGCCCGGCCGGTCGTCGACGCGGCCGTCCACGCCCGCGAGGCCGTGCTCGTCGCGCAGGTGCACGAGGCGATCGGCCGGCGCGCCCTCAGCGGGTTCGACCCCGTGTGGGACGCGGCCCGGACGGGCCGCGGTCACCGCCTGGTGGTCGAGGAGGGCTACGCGCGCGGCGACCCGCTGGTGCGCGAGGTGGTCCTGCACGGGGGCGAGGTCGACGTCGTGTCCGCCGGAACGCTGGCCGACCTGGGTCACGTCGCCCTGTTCCTGCGCTACTGATCGCGATCCTGCGTCGCCGCGGTACCGGTGCGACACACCGTGCCCGTGCGACACCGCAGTGACGCAGGTTGCCGGGGGGCGGGCCGAATGGCCCTGGGCCGCGCCGGCTCGGCCCGGGCACATTGGCGGTGGACCGGAGGAGACCGCGTGGGATGGGAACCAATCCGCAAGCCGGTGTCGTGGCCCGCGCACCGTGAACCGAACCTCCTCGACTACGCGCGCGCCCGCGAGTCGTTCTCGTGGCGTGCGGTCCGGGACGAACTCGTCGTGCCCGGCGTCGGCACCAACATCGCGTACTGCGCGCTGACCCGCCACGCACGCTCCGAGCACGCCGGCGCGGTCGCGCTGCGCTGGCTCGGCAAGGACGGCACCCGCCGGGAGCTCACCTACGGCGAGCTCGACGCGATGACCAATCGATTCGCGCGGGGCTTGCAGCGTCTCGGCGTGCGCCCCGGCGACCGCGTGTTCACGCTCCTCGGGCGCGTCCCGGAGCTGCACGTCGCGGTTCTCGGCGCGCTCAAGCTCGGTGCAGTGGCGTGCCCGCTCTTTTCGGCCTTCGGACCCGAGCCGATCCGGGAGCGCATCCGGCTCGGTGACGGCATCGCGCTCGTCACGTCGGCGAGCCTGTACCGCCGGAAGGTGGCATCGGTGCGCTCCGATCTGCCCGGGCTCGCACACGTGCTGTTCGTCGACGGCCACGATGATGCGGTTCCGGGCAGTGTCGACTTGCAGGCGCTGCTCGCCGACTCGTCACCGGAATTCGAGATCCCTACGACCGCGCCCGAGCAGCTCGCGCTGTTGCATTTCACGAGCGGTACGACCGGCACGCCGAAGGGCGCGATGCACGTGCACGACGCGGTCGTGGCTCACGCGGCGACGGCCCGCTACGCGCTCGACCTCCATCCCGACGACGTCTTTTGGTGCACCGCCGACCCGGGCTGGGTCACGGGCACCTCGTACGGGATCATCGCCCCCCTCGTGATCGGGGCGACGCTCGTCGTCGACGAAGCCGAGTTCGACGCCGCGCGCTGGTACGCGACGCTCGAGCGCGAGCGCGTGACCGTGTGGTACACCGCGCCCACAGCCGTCCGGATGATGATGCGCGCAGTCGGCGACCAGCCGCCGCGCGCGACCTACGACCTGGCGAGCTTGCGTTTCGTCGCGAGCGTCGGTGAGCCGCTCAATCCCGAGGCGATCGAATGGGGCCTCGGCGCGCTCGGGTTGCCGATCCACGACAACTGGTGGCAGACCGAGACCGGCGGGATCATGATCGCCAACTTCGCCGCCAGCGACATCAAGCCCGGCTCGATGGGACGTCCCCTACCGGGTATCGACGCGACGATCCTGCGGCGCGACGATCACGGTCACGTGGTCGTGCGCGACGGCGCCGCCGTCGAAGTCGGTGACCCGGGCGAAGAAGGTGAGCTCGCGCTCCGTCCGGGTTGGCCGTCGATGTTCCGCGGCTACCTCGGCGAGGAGGAGCGCTACCGGCGCTGCTTCGCCGGCGGCTGGTATCTGAGCGGCGACCTCGCGACCCGCGACGCCGACGGCTACTTCTGGTTCGTCGGGCGCGGCGACGACGTGATCAAGTCGGCGGGCCACCTCATCGGCCCGTTCGAGGTCGAGAGCGCGCTGATGGAGCATCCCGCGGTCGCCGAGGCGGGGGTGATCGGCAAGCCCGATCCCGTCGTCGGCAACGTGGTGAAGGCCTTCGTCGTGCTGCACCCCGGGTACGCACCGAGCGACGAGCTGCGCTTGGAGCTCATCGGCTTCGGGCGCAAGCGACTCGGCGCGGCGGTCGCACCCAAGGAGATCGACTTTCGCGACGATCTCCCCAAGACTCGCAGCGGCAAGATCATGCGCAGGCTGCTGCGCGCTCGCGAGCTCGGGCTCCCCGAAGGCGATCTCTCGATGCTGGAGACGGCGGAATGAACGACGACGACCACGACGACGACCACGACGGCGACCGCGCGCTCCTGCGCGAGATGTTGCGCATACGGCGCTTCGAGGAGCGTTGCGTCGAGCTGTACAGCGCGGCGAAGATCCGCGGGTTCATGCACTTGTACATCGGCGAGGAGGCCGTGGCGGTCGGTGTTGCCGCCGCACTCACTCCCGGCGACGCGGTCGTCGCGACCTACCGTGAGCACGGGCACGCACTCGTACGAGGCGTTCCGGCCCGTTCGATCATGGCCGAGATGTTCGGCAAGGTCGAAGGATGCTCCCGCGGCCGGGGCGGATCGATGCACCTCTTCGACGTCGGCCGGCGCTTCTACGGCGGCAACGCCATCGTCGGCGGCGGGCTGCCGATCGCGCTCGGCATCGCCCTCGCGGAGCACATGCAGGCGACGGGCCGGATCGTCGCGTGCTTCTTCGGCGAGGGGGCGGTCGCAGAAGGCGAGTTCCACGAGTGCATGAACCTCGCCGAATT
>DATMUX010000564.1:0-4887 GCA_035563695.1 Acidimicrobiia bacterium | reverse complement strand
CGGCGGGAGTGGGGTCGGAGGGATTCGCCGCCGGGTGCGTCGGTCGGGTCGCTCGGCATGCGACGATCATGCCGAGCGGGTGTGACAGGAACGCTCCGCTGCCTTTGTGCTGCCCTTGTGCTGCCTTTCCGCCATCCCCCGCCCCCCGAATTCGCTTCGCGCGATCGCTCAATTTTGAGCGATCGCGGGTGGCGGATTGGGCGGTGTTTCGGTCGGAGGCGCGCGATCGCTCAATTTTGAGCAATCGCGGATAGCCAATCAGAGGTGGCCCCGGCCGGCGCCGGACCGCGCACGCAGGCCTTACATGCGACCGGCGAGCTGCGCAACGACGGGGGCGAACGCCTCGAGCGCGTCGTCCGGGACCACCGTGTAGGTGAAGCCCCAGCGGTCGCGGCGGCGCAGTATCGCCGCGGCGATCTCGTCGACGCTCCCGACCAACGTCAACGGGATGTCGCGCGCGTCGTCTGCGTCGCAACCGAACGCCGCCGCCATCGAGCCGAGCATCGTGTCGCGTTCCTCGGCGCGCGTCGTGACGTGCACGAACGCGCAATGGCACTGCAGCTCGATGTCGGCGAAGCGGCCGCAGGCTTCCGCGGCTTCCCGTACCCATCCGAGCTTCTCGTCGAAGGCTCGAGGGCTCGCGGTCGCGGCGACCGACGCGTCGAGCTGCCCGCTCGTCATGGTTGCGTTCACCGCAACGATGTCGGCGACGCGTGCCGCGATCGTGAGCATCCGGCGACCACCGGCGCCGATGCAGAGGGCCGGACCACCGGGTGTGTGCGGTGCGGGCGTCCCGACCGCACCGTCGATGTGATAGTGCGATCCGGCGAAGTGCACGGGCTCCGTCGAGCTCCAGAGTGCGCGCATCACGTCGATGGCCTCGACCATACGGTCGATGCGCACCCTCGGCGGGTCGTAGGGGATGCCCGTCTCGTCGTAGTCGCTGCGCTTCCAGCCCGCGCCGATACCGACTTCGACCCGGCCGCCCGTCAGCAGGTCGAGCGTGGCCAGCTCCTTGGCGAGTGCGACGGGATGGCGGTAGTCGTTGTCGAAGACGAGGGTGCCGACCGCGAGCCTCTCGGTGACGGCCGCCGCCGTCGCCAGGGCGGTGAGCGGCGCGAGCTGATCCTGGAAGTGGTCGGGCATGAGCAAGGTCGAATAGCCGAGCTCCTCGGCGCGTCGCGCGCGTTCGCGCCACGCCCGGGCGTCGGATGCCTTCGACGTGATCACGGCGAACCGGAACGGCCGCGTCATGACACCGATGCGAGCACGGCCCGCGCCGCGTCGCCCGCGCGCTGCGCCGCGGTGATCGGTCCGAGTGCGTGGAGCGCGTCGGAGAACACCTCGACACCGATCGGCGCGGCCGTGTCGATGTCGCGCAACGCTCCGATCAGCCCCGCGAGGTCGATCGCGCCCTCGCCGGGGAGCAAGCGTTGGTGCAGCGTCGCCGACATGAGGTTCGGCTCGGGCTCGGCCGGTGCGTCGTCGAGCTGGATGGCGAGCACTTTGGCGCCGGGGATGGCGCGCAACGTCGTTTCGTCCGGCGGCGTGTCGCTGCGAAACCAGTGCCATGCGTCGAGCGCGACGCCGCCGTTCGGCCGGTCGGCCCGGCCTACGACTTCCCATGCCGTCGTGAGGTCGGCGATGCGCGACCACGGCAGGAACTCGAGATGCACGAGCAGGCCATGCTCCGCTGCACGGTCGCACAGTCCCGCGAACGCCTCGGCCGCGTCGTCGACGCCCCACCGTCCCCCGAGGACGTCGGCGGCGTTGATCGATCGTGCGCCGAGCGCGTCGGCGATGGCGAACATCTCCTGCTCGCCGTAGCGAAACACCTCCATGGTGTCGATGGCCACGAGCGATGCCACGTCGATCTCTCCGGGCGTCCACCACCACGCCGGATCGAGCTCGGCGACGGCGAGACCGTGGTCGTCCAGCTGCGCACGCAGGTCGGCGTCGGTCCAGCCGTCGCGCCGTGCCGCCTCGTAGTCGCGCGCCCACACCGACATGCCCGTGAAGCCGGCGCGCGACGCGGCGGCCAGTCGTTCGCTCCACGGCGTCTCGCGCGGCAACGTGCCGGTGCACAGCACGAGGTCGTCGGGGCCGAGCGTCACGGCCGCGATCCCCGGCTCAGAGCGGACGAGCAAAGATCCACTGGTGCGCGCCGCAGTCCGCGGCGATGTAGATGCGGTTGGGTCCTTGGTCGATCGGCTCGGAGACGATCGACGCGCCTGAAGCGCGTGCGTGTTCGCAGTGCCCGTCGACGTCGTCGACGTAGACGAACGTGCGTGATGTCGCGGGCTCGTCCTCAGCCGGTGCTCGAGTGCCGAAGTCCGTGAGACCGGGCCCGACCATCACGACACCATCGCCGGTCGAGAGCTGCGCGTGCCATACGTTGCCCTCGTCGTCGCGGAATGCTTCGATCTCGGTGAAGCCGAACGCGTCGACGAGGAACTCGACCGCGGCTCTCGCGTCCGGGTAATAGAGGTACGGCATGACCTGCGGCGCTCCGGGTGGACGGCGCGACGATGCGGGCATTGCTTGACGGTATCGCGGGGGTTCGCATGGAACATGTCGATGTCAGCGGACTACGGATCGCGTTTCGACGGCGCGGCCGGGGGCCCGTGCTGCTCCTGTTGCACGGCGCGGTGTGCGACAGCCGGGTCTGGCGGGCGCAGCTGGAGTCGCTCTCCGACTCCTTCACCGTCGTGGCGTGGGACGCGCCCGGGTGCGGTGCGTCGTCCGACCCGCCCGATCACTTCCGCTTGCCCGAGTACGCCGAATGCCTCAGAGGCTTCCTCGCCGCGGCCGGCGTGCACCGGCCGCACGTGCTCGGGCACTCGTGGGGCTCGGCCCTGGCGCTGGCGCTGTACGGGCAATCTCCGGGCGTCGTCCGGAGTCTGGTCCTGGTCAGCGCGTACGCAGGCTGGGCCGGTTCCCTCCCGCCGGAAGAAGTCGAGCAACGGCTCCGGCTCGCATTGCGCATCGCCGAGCAGCCGGCCGGCGCGTTCGCGCCGTCGGCGATACCGGGATTGTTCTCCGACGCGCTGCCCGCGGACCGGGCCGAAGAGCTCGCGCGCATCATGGCCGAGATTCGGCCCGCCGGCACCGGGACCATGGCGCGCGCCATTGCCGAGGCCGACCTGCGGGACGTGCTCCCGCGCATCGAGGCTCCGACGATGTTGTTGTACGGCGACGCCGACGAGCGCGCGCCCCTGAGCGTGGCGCAGCAGCTGCACGCCCGCATCCCCCGATCGCGGCTCGTCGTCATGCCCGGTCTCGGGCACGAGTGCTACCTGGAGTCGGCCGGCGCGTTCGACGCGGAGGTGCGCGCGTTCCTCGCGACGACAGGGCCGTAGACGATCGAGTATCCCGACACGTTGCAGTACGAAGTGCTAGAAGGCTTCAGCGCGGCAAGAGGAGGGACGGCAATGACCGATTCACTCGAACACTTGCAAGCCATGGATCAGCATGTCGAGTACGTGCTGCAACTGCTCACGCAAGCCGAGCAGAGCCTCGAGCAGGTGCACGCGTGGGCTCAGGAGTACCAACAGGACAACCCCGATCCGCACGGGTTGATGACTGCGATCGAGTCCATCCGGCACAACGTGCACAACATGACCGACGCGCACAATCAGCTGCTCGGTCAGATCCGGATGGCGCAGCACGACGCCGCGGAGCAGGCCGCACAAATACCCGAGAACCCGTACTAGCACTCGGGGGCCGCACGGTCGCGCGACCGTGCGGCAGAATGCTCGCGTGGGTGCCGATCGCAAGCTCCGAGTCCTCCTGCTGTTCGGCGGGCAGTCGGCCGAGCATGACGTGTCGCGGGCCACAGCCGTGGCCGTCGCCCGGTCGCTCGATCCGGCCCGGTACGAGGTCGTGCCCGTCGGCATCACGTCCGACGGCCGCTGGCTGCTCGCGGCCGACGCGCAGCGGATGCTCGCTCGCGGCCGCGACGCGCTCCCCGCGGCCTTCGCGGTGCAGGGCGAACTCGTGCCCGTGCCGACCGTCGCAACGCGCGACGCGCTCGACGTCGACGTGGTGATTCCCATGCTGCACGGTCCGTACGGCGAGGACGGCACCGTGCAGGGACTGCTCGAGCTCGCCGGTCTCCCGTACGTGGGTGCGGGTGTTCTCGGCTCGGCCGTCGGCATGGACAAGATCGCGATGAAGCGCATGTTCGCCGCGTCCGATCTGCTGACCGCCCGCTACCTCACACTGCGCGAGGGTCACGACGGCGGCGCGTTCGCCACCCGGGTGGAGCGCGAGCTCGGGATGCCGTGCTTCGTGAAGCCCGCGAACATGGGCTCCTCGATCGGGGTGAGCAAGGTGCGCACCCGTGCCGAGCTCGACGACGCGATCGCCCTCGCCCTCACCTACGACGAGTGGATCGTGGCCGAGGAATTCGTGCGCGGCCGCGAGATCGAGGTCGCAGTGCTCGGCGACGACCCGCCCGAGGCTTCGCTTCCCGGTGAGGTGCGTCCCGCCGCCGACTTCTACGACTACGCCGACAAGTACGAGGACGGCAAGGCCGAGCTGCTCGCACCCGCTCCCCTCGACGAGGCCGAGACCGCCGCCGTGCGCGACCTCGCCGTTCGGGCCTTCGAAGCGTGCCGCGGCGAGGCGATGGCCCGCGTCGACTTCTTCTTGCGCGACGACGGCGTCTTCCTCGTGAACGAGGTGAACACCATTCCCGGCTTCACGCCCATCTCGATGTTCCCGCGATTGTGGGAGGTGTCGGGCGTGCCCTACGCCGAGCTCCTCGACCGGCTCATCGACCTCGCGATCGCCCGCCACGAACGGCGAGCCCGACGCGCCGGGCGCTCGCGGTAGCAGGCGTGCGGGGGTAGCGTCCCGGCGAGCAGCCGCCGAAGCAGGCGGGTC
>DATMUX010000563.1:0-2173 GCA_035563695.1 Acidimicrobiia bacterium | reverse complement strand
GCGAGGTTTGGGGAGTACGCGCGGCGGCGAGCGGGCCGCGCGAGAGGTCGGAGCCGACCAGCCGCGCGAGGTTCGAGCCAACCGGAGCGGAGGCGGAGACCGAAGCGAGCTCGCCGGAGTCCCGAGCGTCCGCGAGCCGGGTATCCCGGCGAGCAGCGAGGGCGACAAGGAAAAGAGGTCCCGGCCGCGTTTGCGGACGTTTCTGGGGCGGGCTGGGAGGCTACGTTGCGTGGACGCTCCGGGTGTTACCCCTTTGCGACCACACGCCCACACCCGCGACCGGAACCCCGACCTCGGGCGAGGGCGGCCGGATTGCCGTGAGTCGCCGGAGTGCCAGCCCCCGCCGGTGCCCGGTCCGCCATCGCTGTACGCAGAATAACGACACGGAGAGTGCCCATCTTGAGCGACAAGGGCCACTCTCCGTGGTACGGGCAAGTACCGATCGCAAACCTGCGTCAATGCTCCATAGCACGCATGGAACATTGACGCAGGTTGCGAGTCAGGTTGCGACGCAGGCTGCGAGTTGGGCTGCGAGGTGGGGAGCGCTCAGCCGCCGAGATGGAACACGAACTGGGCAATTGCGGCCGCGAGGATCAGCACCAACAGCAGCACGAGCACGATGCTCGTCCCGAATCTCATGCGGTCACCGCCGCGGCCCCGCTCATGGCGCGGGTGCGCCCGGCGTGAGGATCGTGACGGTCTGGCCCGCGCGCACGTCGATCTCGGACGCCGCCGAACGCTGGTCGATCGCCAGCGCGCACATGCCGTAGGAATCGACGAGCACGACGAGCTCGGAGGGCTTCGCATCGGCGAACGTGCCCACCCAGCGGGCCCGGCGTTCGCGTTCGCGCACGCGCACCCCGATCACGCCGCCGGGAGCGACACCTCGCTCGAGCAGCTGCTCGGGCCCGACGTTCAGCTGACAGTTGCCGTAGCGGTCGACCCACAGCACCTCACCCACGATCGTGCCGTCGTCGTCCTCACGAGGGAGCGGCACGAGTCCGGGTGCGAGCGTCGCCGGGTCGACCTCGACGCCCAGGGTGCGCACCGGGACCCCGGCGGCGAGGTGTGCCGCCGCCGGAGCCATGATGTCGCGCCCCGAGAACGTCGGCCCCGGAGCGGGGAGCTGGTAGTCGGGATTCTCGAGCGAAACGACCGTGCGGGGCCCGCCCATCAGCGCGACCGCCGGCGCGAGCAGCCCGTTGTCGGGACCGACGAGCACCCCGCCGTCGACCTCGACGGCGATGCACCGCCGGGGCGTCCCGACACCGGGATCGACGACCGCGAGCACGACCCCTTCCGGCAGGTACTGCACGGCGCGCACGAGTGCGAGCGCGCCGCCACGTACGTCGAACGGCGCGATGTCGTGTGTGATGTCGACGATGCGGAGCTCGGGGACGAGGTCGAGCATGACCGCGTGACACACGCCGACGAACTCGTCGCCTCGCCCGTAATCGGACAAGAACGAGACGAACGGCGGGCGATCGGACACCGCCGCGAACCTACCGTGGCGGCCCACCCGACCTCGTCTCGTGCCGGTCTCCGCAGACCGGCCGCGCGCGAGATCAGCCCGCTTGGGTGTAGCGCGAGGAGAGGTACGCGTCGACGTCGGGCTCCGACACGCGGAACGACCGACCGACCCGCACCGCGGGTAGCTCGCCGGCCTTGATCAGCCGGTACACCGTCATCGACGACACGCGCATCAGATCGGCGACTTCCTGAACCGTCAGAAAACGCGCTTTGCTCAGACCGTTGCCCACTGCGGATGAACTCCCTACTCCGTGTCCGCTGCAGCGAGCGTACGCCCGTGGGATCGATGTTGTCGAGCGTCAACCAGCGTTGTGTGTGAGAGGTCACAGTCCCGGCCCGGCCGGGGGGTCGCCGCCGGGGCCGCCGAGGAGGATCTCGAGGGCCGCATAGTCGCCGGGCGCCCGGTCGAGCCACGCCGGGACGAGCGCGCAGCGGTCGTGCGCCGCCGCCGCGAGCGCGAGCACCGGGCGATCGAGGCCGGCCAAGGCGATCACCTCGGTTCCGGAGGCCCACGCCGCTTCGGCGAAGGGCCCGTCGGCAACCACGAGCGACGGTCGGGGCACGACGAACGTCCACTCCCGAGCCGCCTCGTCGCCGCCCACGTCGTACAACGCGTTGCCGTCGGTGACCGCCGTCACTCCGC
>DATMUX010000562.1:0-4036 GCA_035563695.1 Acidimicrobiia bacterium | reverse complement strand
GGGCGCGAGCCTCCTCGAGATCCCGGAGGACACCGGCGCGGTCGGTTCCGGCCCGTTCCCACTGGGTCTCGTGCTGCGCGGCGCGGGTCTCGAGGTCGGCCAGCTGCCGGCGCGCCGCATCGAGCTGCCCGGCGACCTCATCGGCGTGTTCGCGCGACCGAGCGAGATCGTGCTCCAGCTCCTCCGTTCGGCCGTTCAGCTCGTCGAGCTGCTCACCCCGTTCCCGGAGGCGCTCCTGGTGTCCCTCCGTCTCGGCCCGGAGTGCCTCGACCTGCTGGGCGAGCTCGGCGATCAGCGCGTCGCGCTCGGCGAGGCTCGCATCGCGTTCGGCAAGGTTCGCGTCGCGCTCGGCGACCTCGGTCGCACGCTGGTCGACGAGGAGCTCGAGCGCGACCAGTCGCGCGGTCAGCGTTCCGCGCGTCTCGTCGAGCTCCGCGGCCCGCGCGTGGGCGCTGCGGAGCTCGTCGTCGAGCCGGGTGTAGTTCGTGTCGGCCTCCGCCAGCTTCGCCTCGAGGTCACGGATCCGGCCGTCGAGCTCGGCGACGCGACCTTCGAGCTCCGCGGCTCGGCCGACGGCGGGCTCTGCCTGCGCTCGCGCGGACTCGGATTCGGCCACCCGGGCCTCCGCGCGTTCGAGCGACGCGCGGGCGTCGTCGCGTTCGCGCGCGTGCGCGTCGAGGCTCGTGCGGATCGCTTCGGCTTCGGCGTGCGCGCGCTCGAGCTCGGCGGTGAGCTCGGTGGTGCGCTCGACGGCGTCGTCGCGTTCGCGCGCGTGTACGTCGAGGTTCGATCGCAGTGTCTCGGCCTCGTCGCGAGCCTGTTCCAGCTCGGAAGCGAGCTGATCGCGGCGGGCGGCGGCTTCATCGCGTTCGCGTGTGCGTTCGGCCACCTCGCCTTCCGACGTGCGGGCCGCTTCGTGCGCCTGATCGAGGTCCGCCCGCAGCGCTTCGAGCTCCGCGTGGGCGCCGACCGCCGCATCATCGGACGCGGCGCGTGCCGCGGCGAGTGCCGCCAGCTCGGCGCGTGTCTGTTCGAGCTCGGCGTACCAGCGGTCGGCGCGGGCGTCGGCGTGCTCGCGGTCGAGCTCGTCGTCGAGGCCGGCGGCGGCCGGCATCAGCGTGATCGGTGGGGGAGCAAGCGCCGGCGCCGGGGGCTCGACCTCGGCCGCGACGGGTGGCGCGGGCTCCGTCTCGGCTTCGTCGGCTGCTTCGATTTCGATCGCGTCGTCCGGCGCTTCGGTGACGGCGGCCTCGGTGACGGCGGCTTCGGGGACGGCGGCCGCGGGGACCTCCGGTGTCTCCGCCGGCGCGGCGGGTGCGGCCGCGACCGCAGGGACGATGGGCGGCGCGGGCGGCGCGTCCGGTTCCTCGGCCGAGGCCAGGAATCGCTTCGCGGTCTCGAGCGGATCTTCACCCGGCTCCACGCCGAGCTCGCCGAGCAGCACGCTGATCCGGCGGACGGTCTCCTCGCCGGTCACCGGCTCGAAGGGCGCGCTCGCCCCGGACTGCTCCGCGCCGTGCACGGCCGCGAACGCGTCGTAGTTCTGGAAGCCGAGCTTGTTCAGGGCCTCGGCCTCGGCCACGACCGCGTCGTGGTGCTCGCGGCGCGCGGTTCCCCCGGAGAGAAGGCGGCGCGCCTTGCGTTCGGTGTCGAGGACGCGCTCGTGAAGTTGCCACACGTCGAGCACGGCCGCGCTCGGCGCCGGCGGGGGGTCACCGGTGCGCGAGGTCGCGTCGCGGAGCGCGTCGACCGGCCCCGACCGCGACGGTGCGGGATCGGACGTTACGTCGGCACGCGGAGTCGACACGTCCTCCACGCCTTCATCATCGGTCAACAGCGGCGTCGATTGAGGTCGGGTCCATCCGAATCGCATCGACATGACGAGCCTCCGAACACCTGTACGACGTCGGGTCTGTGGCGGTGGGGCGCGTGGTGCGCGTGGGGGAGAAGTGGGGTGGGAAGTGTTGACTCAGTGGAGGATTGTGGCATAAGGTGGCGCCTAGTGGAGGGAAGGGGAGTACAGCTCCCCGATCCCGACGGGACAGAACGAGACGAGGCGGTCGGCGATGTTCTTGGGGGAGTTCCAGCACTCCCTCGACGCGAAGGGTCGTGTGATCCTGCCGGCGCGTTTCCGGGACCAGCTCGAAGGGGGTGCGGTGATGGCGAGAGCGCTCGATGGCTGCCTCGCCGTCTACCCGATCGGCGAGTTCGACCGGGTCGCCCGCAAGCTGCGCGACGCCCGTGAGCGCGGTGCGCGCGAGCGCCAGGCCGCGCGCACGTTCTTCGCCGGCGCGGTCGAGATCACGCCCGACAAGCAGGGCCGGGTCGCGGTGCCGCAACACCTTCGTGACTACGCCGGCTTGGACCGCGAGGTGATGGTCGCCGGCAGTTTCGACCACATCGAGATCTGGGACGCGCAACGGTTCCACGAGCGAGACGCGGAGGGGATCGTGTCGATCGCCCAGGGCGAAGGCATCAACGACTTCTTGTAACGGCACCAGAGCACAGACCTTGACAACTCGGCGGACTCGAGCTCCGGGTCCGTCTTCAGCCCCCCGGCCGGCGCGGTTGTTGGCCCCTACTCCGCCCGCTTTCAGCCGTAGCCGACCCGGGGAGACATCCCGGGCGGTGCCTGTCGACCGGGGGGCTGAAGACGGGATCGGCGGCGACGCGGTTCCGGCAATGCGGCGAGGAGACGACATTGGAGGAGGAGTTCTCGCATCTCCCGGTGATGGCGCGGGAGGTGGTGGAACTGCTCCTTCCGGTGCCCGCCGGGTTGATCGTCGACTGCACGGTCGGTGGCGCAGGCCACGCGGCCCTGCTGTTGGACGCACGGCCCGACGTGCGCGTGCTCGGCCTCGACCGTGATGCCGAAGCCGTGGCGGTTGCCCGGGACCGGCTCGGCCGCTTCGGCGACCGCGCAGCAGTGGTGCAAGGAGGGTTCGAACGGTTGCGGGCCCTCGTCGAACGGCACGGTGAGGGAGCACAGGTGATGGGAATCCTCATGGATCTCGGAGTGAGCAGCCCCCAGCTCGATCGGGCGGCGCGCGGGTTCTCGTACCGGTTCGAGGCGCCGCTCGACATGCGGATGGATGCGAGCCAGGCGCTCACCGCGGCCGATGTGGTGAACGGCTACGACGAATCCCAGCTCGCGGCCGTGATCTCGCAGTACGGCGAGGAACGATTCGCGCGGCGCATTGCGCGCGCGATCGTCGCGGCGCGGCCCGTCCGCACGACGCGCGAGCTGGCGGAGATCACCCGTTCCGCGATCCCGGCCGCCGCGCGGCGCCGCGGCCCGCACCCCGCGCGGCGCACGTTCCAGGCGATCCGTATGGAGGTCAATCGCGAGCTTCCGAATCTCGCCGACGGTCTCGACGAGTCCGTGCACGTCATCGGCCCGCAGGGCCGGGTCCTCGTGCTCGCGTATCACTCCCTCGAGGACCGCATGGTCAAAGAGACGTTCGCACGGTGGGCCGGCGAGGACGTCGATCGGGCCGCGCCCGCAAAGCTCCCCGTTGCTCCCCCCAAGCGGCGCCCGCTCGTGCGGGTGCTGACTCGCCGGCCGCGGCGGCCGCGCGCAGACGAGGTGGCCGCGAATCCGCGTGCCGAGAGCGCCCGTCTGCGCGCGGCCGAGCGGCTGGCCGACGTGCCCGACATCGTCGCGTGATCGTGGCATGAGCCCGGCTGCATCAGCATCGCGGTCGCGTGCGGCGCGACCAACTCCGCGCCGCGCGCCCGCGCCCGCGCCTGCCTCGGGACGGGCACGGCTCACGGTGGCCCCGGCGGTCGCGCGCCGGCGGTTGCGGGCTCGTCTCGTGGTCTGGACCAGCGCACTCGTCACCGTCGCCGCGCTGTTCACGTTGGTTGCGTTCCACGTGTTCGCCGTGCAATCGGCGTTCACGCTCGAGAACCTCTCGAAGCAACGCACGAACGAGCAGCTGCGCTACGAGCGGTTGCGCGAACAGGTTGCGAGCCTGTCGTCGGCCGAGACCGTGATTGCGGCGGCCCGCCGACTGGGGATGGTTCCCGGCGCGCG
>DATMUX010000561.1:0-18542 GCA_035563695.1 Acidimicrobiia bacterium | reverse complement strand
CCAGCTAGCCGCGTTCCTCAGGTACTCCTCCTCGCGGGCCGATAGAACGCGCCGAGGGGGTAATCGCCATGCAAACCACGCAGAGCGCGCAATTCGAGCTGCGGGAGCATTCGCCCGGGTTCGACCCGCCCGGCGACATCGACCGGCTCGAACGTCTCGAAGGTCTCACGATCGAGGCGCCGCGCCACGAGCACGATGCCCGGCGCGAGATCGAAGCGCTGCGGGACGAGATCGAGCAACTCGTGCGCGGCGGCGGCCGGGAGCGGGCGCGCGACGTCGTCGAGTCGGCGCTCGAGTCCGTGACCCTGCTGCAGATCGTCACCGCGAACCTCGACGCTTGCAATCCCACCAAGAACCCGCACGTAGGGCCGGCGGTCGTGAGCCTCGCCGACGCGCGGCTCCGCGGCAGCGCCGACGCGATCGAGCGGGGCATGACGTACACCGCCGACAACCAGATGCGCCTGTTGCAAGACCCCTGAGCGGCTGCGCCGATCCGCGCTCGCTCCGGCCGTGTGGCTAGCTTCGGCGGCCATGGCCGCCGAACGTCCCGCACCGCTGGCGGGCCTGCGCGTCGTCGAAGTCTCGATGCTCGGGCCCGGCAACCTCACCACGCACCTCGCCGACCTGGGCGCCGACGTCATCAAGGTCGAACCGCCCCAGGGCGATTACGGCCGGCGAATGACCTGGCCCATCGTCGAGGGCGTATCGCTGCTGTTCCTGCACATCAGCCGCGGCAAACGCAGCATCGTGCTCGACCTGCGCACTGACACCGGGCGCGACGCGTTCCTCGAGCTGGTCCGCGGCGCCGACGCGGTCGTCGAGGCGATGCGCCCCGGTGGTCTGGAACGCCGCGGCCTCGGATTCGAGGAGCTGCGCGCGGTGAACCCGCGCATCGTCTTCTGCACGATCTCCGGGTACGGCATGACCGGCCCGTACCGCGACATGCCGAGTCACGGCATCGCCTACGACGCGTGGGCCGGGATCGTCGAGCCGAAGACCGACGACAACGGCTTCGCGTACATGCCCGAGCATGTTTCGATCGGCATCAACGCCGGCCCGGTGTTCGGCGCGCTCGGCTTGCTCGCGGGCGTGCTGCGCGCGCGCGAGACGGGAGAAGGCTGCCAGATGGAGATCGCCCAGTCCGACGCGGCCGCCGCGATCGACTGGCTGCGCAGCGAGACGTGGCGCGCGTACGAACGGCCCGAGTCCGAGGTCACGGGCAACGAGGCCGACGACTTCGAGCGCCGCGCGCCCGGGACCGCCGGCATGGAGGAGGGCGTTCGCTACAACTTCTACGCGACGAAGAACGGTCACGTCCTGTTCATGGCGAGCGAGCGGGAGTTCTGGAAGAACTTCTGCACCGGAATCGACCGTCTCGATCTGTTCGAGCGCTGGCCCGGCTCGCAGTACGGCGATCACGCGCGCGGTAACACGGAGTTGCGCACGATCCTGCGCGACGTCTTCGCGACGCGCACGACCGAGGACTGGCTCGCGTTCGGGCTCGAGCACAACACGCCGATCGCGCCCGCGAACTCCCCCAAGACCCTGTACGCGGATCCGCAATTCCGTGATCGCATGCCGCTCATCCCGGCCGCGCGCGTCGGCGCCGACATGTTGCCTACCCCGATCAAGTACGTCGAGGAGACGCTGCCGCGGCCCACGAAGGCTCCGACGGTGGGCCAGCACACCGACGAGGTGCTCGCCAGGGTGCTCGGGTGGGATGCGGCCCGCATCGCGGCCGCGCGCGAAGCCGGCGCGCTCGGGTAATCGCCACCGCCCGCCGCGCGCCTACGCGCGATACACGCAGCGCCCGGCCACCCACGTCTGTGCGACGACCGGCGGCATGCGCGCGTCGAGCTCGCCGTCGAGCACGACGAGATCGGCGCGCAGTCCCACGCGCAGCCGCCCCCGTTCGTGCTCCTGGCCACCCGCGTACGCCGCGCCCGCGGTGTAGGCGCGCAGCCATTCCACATAAGGCAGCGATTCGCTCGGGCTGACGTCGCCGCCCTGTGTCGTCCGGCGCAGCGTCCCGAACGCCGACGTGCGACACGGCTCGTGGAACGCGCACGGATCGTCGGAGGACGCCGCCAAGGGCACCCGCGCCGCAGCCAGCGACGCGAACGGCAGCCAGGTCGCGTCGTCGGGATCGAACCCGCCGACCGACTGGCCGACGTGGTCGACGAACCCCGGCTGCACCACGGCCACCCCACCGAGCGCCGCGAGGCGCCGCGCCTGCTCGGGCGACGCGAGCATCGCGTGCTCCACCCGGATGCGCGCGTCGACGTCGCCCGCGCCCTCGTACGCCCGGGCACACGCATCGAGCGCGGCGTCGAGCCCGACGTTGCCGATCGCGTGGACCGCGACCCGAAAGCCGCGCGCGACGGCCCGGCGGGCGCCGTCTTCGAGGCCCGGGAGCACGGAACCGAACTTCACGGGCCGGCCGCCGTAGTGCACGTCGACCGCGGGCAGCACGCCGCCGTCGGCGAACAACTTGAGCGGTCCGACCCGGAGCCACTCGTCGCCCTCGCCCGTCGGCGGGCCATCGAGACGCGCCCCGTCCGGCTCGTCGAGGATCGCGAGCGGGTGCGGCATCGCGAGCACCGAGATCGGGAGCGCGCGGACGCGGGCCAGCGCCGCGTAGGCGGCCTCGGCACCGGGCGGGCATGCGGCGTCGTGCACGGCGGTGATCCCATCGCGCAGCAGCACGCGCGCCCGGGCCGCGATGTGCTCCGGCCACCGATCCGGATCCGCGTACGCGCGCACTGACGCCGCCTGCGCCGCGCTCCATGCTCGCTCCAGCAGCTGCCCCGTGGGACGGCCGGCGGCATCGCGGCCGATCTCACCGCCCGGCGGGTCGGGCGTCGCCGCGCCGACACCGAGCGCGTCGAGCCCGCGCGAGCACACGACGGCCATGTGGTACGAGTAGTGGACGACGATGATCGGCCGGTCGAGACCGATCGCGTCGAGGTCGGCGCGCGCCGGCGTGAAGCCGCACCGGCTCTCGTTCCAGCCGACGCCGCGCACCCACTCTGCGTCCGGCTCGCGCCGCGCCTGCTCGCGCAGCGCCTCGCCCATCTCCGCGAGCGAGCCGACCTGCGACAGATCCGCGAAGCGGGGATGCAGCGCGGCGAGGCACAGATGGTTGTGCGCGTCGATGAATCCGGGCACCAGCGTGCGATCGCCGAGATCGACGACTTCGGCGTCGGGAAACTCGTGCTGCAGCTCGGTGCCGCCGACCGCGGCGATGCGCTCCCCGCGGACGACGACGGCGCCGGCCGGCGCCGCGCCGTGGTCCATCGTGAGGATGCGGCCGTTGGTGAACAGGACCGTGCCGGTCACGGGCTCCATCATGCCTGCCGCCGCGCTCCCGGAGTGAACGTTGCGTCAAGGGTCGAACCTCGGCCCGGCTTCTCTCGTATCCCCCGCCGGTGTTGCTCTGCTCGCCGTGCAACGAGGAGGCGCAGATGAACGTTCGGCCGATGGGCCGGCACGCGGCGGTCGTGGTCGCGGCCGCGCTCAGCCTGGTGACGCTCATGGTCGTTCCCGCCGGAGCGCTCGGACACGGCGACACGACGAGTTGGGGTCGAAGTTGGTTGAGCCCCGAATTCGATCAGCCGGGCAACATCCTGATCGCCGATCAGTTCAACAACCGCGTGATCGAGGTCGATCGGGCCGGCCACATCGTGTGGCAGTTCGGCAAGGGCCCGAACGATTTCAGCCCGCGGTCGATCATCGGCACGAACGACGCGCAGCGGGTGGGACCGTTCACGTTGATGGCGGGAACCGGCACGCCCGCCGGGACGGCGCAGGCGCCGGCGTGCACGAGCGCCTCCGGCTGCGCCGACAACCGCGTGATCCTCGTCGATCCGTTCGGGCGCATCGTGTGGCAGTACGGGCAGTTCGGAGTAACGGGAAGCGGACCGGACGAGTTGAACACGCCCGTGCAGAGCACGTGGCTGCCCGACGCGACCGTCCTGATCACCGATCAGGCGAACGAGCGCGTCATCGACGTGTCGCTCGACATGAAGATCCTCTGGCAGTACGGCATGACCGGCGTGATGGGCGACGGACCCGATCAGCTCGACAACCCGAACAGCGCCGAGCTGCTGCCGAACGGCCACATCCTGATCGCCGACGAGAACAACAACCGGGCGATCGAGGTCACCCGGTCGAAGAAGATCGTGGCGACGTTCACCGCCGGTGGTACGACGAGCGGCGTCGCTTTCGCGAGCCGCCTTCCCAACGGCGACACGCTGTTGACGGACTCGAACAACAACCGCGTGGTCGAGGTGAGCTCGAACGACAACATCGTGTGGCAGTACGTCACCAACACGCAGGTGGGAAGCAACTCGAACCCGCTACCGACGAGAGCCATCCGGCTGCGCGACGGCGACACGCTGATCAGCGACCAGTTCAACAACCGGGTCATCGAGGTAACCCCGGGGGGCACGATCGAGCGTCAGCTCGGAACGCTCAACGTGTTCGGCATCGGTAACGGACTCCTCAACGCCCCCTACGACGCGAAGGTGATCGGCGACTACACCGGTATCACGCCGCCGTTCCCATTCGGCTTCGACCTGCGCTGAGCGCGGCGCCGCGGAACTGCAGCGGCGCCTCCTCACCCCCAACGGAGTTCGACCGCGGCCGGCGATCCGCGAAAGCATCGTGGCGCCGAGGGCCGGCCCGTGAGCAACCGGGGGGCAAGGTGTCGTTCGAGAGTCATGCGGAACCGATCAAGCTCGGTGTCCTCATGGACTGGAAGGTCCCGGAGGACCACCCGCAGGAGCGAACGGACGATTTCTTCCTTCCGTTCGAGCTCGTGTTCGCTCGAGGACTCGAACAGGGAGTGATCGACCGACCCGTCGAGCTCGTGGTGCGTGAGACATGGGGCTTGCCGAAAGGTTCGGTCAAGGCAGTGATCGACGCCTACGCCGAACTCGTCGATGACGGCTGCCTCGCGGTGTTCGGGCCGGGCATCAGTGAGAACTGCATCCCGGTACGCGAGGCAGTCGAGGAACGCTTCCACGTGCCCGCGCTGAGCATGTGCGGAGCGGATGAGTGGCTCGGCGAGTGGACATTCGCGCTTCCGCAGGGATCGCTGACCGACGAGCCGATCTTTTGGGCCGAGCTCCTCGGCGGCGCCGGGCTCGACGACGTCGGTGCCCTCGTCGAACAATCGCTGGTCGGCGAGACCTACCTGCAGAACTTCCGCAAGGCCTGCCGAGTGCGCGGCATCCGGCTCGTAGCGGAGGAACGCATCGCACAGACGGCGCAGGACGTCCACACCGCGATCCGCAGCCTCCGAGAGGCGAAGGCCGAAGCGTTCGTGCACTGCGGCTTCGGTCTCGGAGTGCTCCACGTGAACTCGGAGCTCGAAGCTCTCGGGTGGAACCCGCCCCGCTACATGGGTACTGCGTTCCAGAACGCGTGGTTCCACCAAGCGCTGTGGAACGCGATGATGGGTTGGACCGGTGTCGACCAGTACGACGAAGACAACCTCGTCGGGCAGCGATTCCTCGACGACTTCGAATCGTCGTACGGGCGCAGGCCGAGTTGGGTCCTTCCGCTCATGAACCGCGACTTCGCCACGGTGTTCCTCCACGCGTTCGCGGACGCGCATCCGCTGAGCCCACGCGGCGTGAAGGAAGCGCTCGAGCGAGTCAAGATGCTGCCCGCCGCGGCCGGTTCGCCCGGTACACGGATCTCGTTCGGCAAGTGGACACGTCGGGGTTGGATGGGTGCGGGTTACCTCGTCGCCCGGCGACTCGACCCGGACGGTGTTCATACCCATCTCGTCGCTCGCTTCGGGCAACCCTGACCGTCCCGCGCGGTGGGCCCGTCTGCGCCCGCGCCGGCCCCACGCGAGCAAGAGTGTCGTGCAATGTCCCGAGGCCACGCTGCGCGCGGGGCGCAGGCGGCACCGCTCCGCGCGGCCGAGGCGTCCTCGGCCCGGGACACCCCACCTCAGCGTGCGCGAGGGGGGACTTGAACCCCCACGCCCTTGCGGGCACAGGAACCTGAATCCTGCGCGTCTGCCAATTCCGCCACTCGCGCGTGAGCGTGCGAGCGTACCAGCCGACGCGCCCCCGACTTCCGGTCGCGCCACCGATAGCATCGCTTCGATGGGACTGCAGCGGTTCGAGCATCGGCTCGAGCGGCTCGTGGAGGGCGCGTTCTCGAAGGCTTTCCGCAGTGGGCTCCAACCCGTCGAGATCGGTCGCCGCATCGCGCGTGAGATGGACGCGCGGCGCACGCTCGGCGTCAAGGGAACCGTGGCCCCGAACCGTTTCACGATCGAGCTCTCCGGCGAAGATCTCGAGCGCTTCTCGGGATTCCACGAGGCGCTCGTCGTCGAGCTCGCCGACGCGGCGCGTGAGCACGCCCGCGACGAGGGCTACCTCTTCGAAGGTCCGGTCGAGGTCACGCTCGTCGAGGACCCGGGTGCCCGCCGCGGCCACCTCCGGGTGCGGTCCGAGATCGTCGAGGGGCCGGTCGTCGCCGCGGGGAAGCTCGTACTGGCCGACGGCCGGAACGTCGCGCTCGGCGAGGCGACGGCGGTCATCGGCCGGCTGCCCGACTGCGCCGTCCCACTCTCCGACCCGCAGGTGTCGCGCCGCCACGCCGAGGTCCGCTACGACGAGCACGGCTACCACGTGGTCGATCTGGGGTCGATGAACGGCACACTCGTGAACGGTGTGGCCGTCCGCGACCAGCTCCTCGAGGACGGCGACGTGATCGTCGTCGGCGCAACGTCGATCCGGTTCGAGGAGTCGTAGCCGGCGCATGTCCGATTCGGTCCTCACCGTCTTGAAGTTCTGCCTGCTCGCGCTGCTCTATCTGTTCCTCGTGCGCGTCGTGTGGATCGTCGCGCGCGAGCTGCGGGGAACGCCTCCCCCCGCTCCGGTACCGGTGCCGGTTGCCGCGGTCCCCGCGGCCGCCGGCCGCCCGGCCAAGCGCCGCGAATGGCGGCTGGTCATCAAGGAGCCCCCGGCCGAGCGGGGCCACGCCTTTCGCATCGCGCGCGAGGCGACGATCGGTCGCGGCGGCGGCTGCACGATCGTGCTGTCGTTCGACACGTTCGTCTCGCAAGTGCACGCGCGCGCGTCCGAGCGCGACGGTGACCTCTGGATCGAGGACATCGGATCCACCAACGGCACGATCGTCAACGGGCAGCGCATCGACGCGCCGGTGCAAGTGCGCAAAGGTGACCGGGTGCAGCTCGGTGAGACGCTGCTCGAGGTCGACCGATGAAGCTCGCCGCGGCCGCCTCCACCCACCAGGGACTGGTACGCGACAACAACGAGGACGCGTTCCTCATCGACGACCGCCGCGGGCTCTTCGCCGTCGCCGACGGCATGGGAGGCCACCGCGGCGGCGAGGTCGCGAGCCGCACCGCGATCGAGGCTCTCCGGGCATCCGTCGCGGCGGACACCGCGCTCAACCACGCGATCGAACGGGCCAACGACGCGGTGATCACCCGCGCGGCCGGCGATGACGACCTCGCCGGGATGGGCACGACCTTGACCGCGGTCGTCGTCGTCGGCGGCCACCAGCTCCTCGTCGGTCACGTCGGCGACTCCCGCGCGTACGTCGTGCACGACGGCACCTTGCGGCGCGTCACCGATGATCACAGCCTCGTGGAGGAGCTGGTGCGCGAGGGCCGCCTCACCCCCGAGCAGGCCGAGGCCCATCCCCAGCGCGCGATCATCACCCGCGCGCTCGGTGTCGACACGGACGTCGAGGTCGACCTGTACACGCTCGACGTCGTCGAAGGCGATCGCGTCGTGCTGTGCTCGGACGGGCTGACGACCATGGTGCGCGAGCGCGACGTCGAACGCATCGCGCGCGGTGAGCACGACCCGCAGCGGGCGGCCGACGCGCTGGTCGATGCCGCGAACGCGGCCGGCGGCGAGGACAACATCACGGTCGTCGTGATCGACGTGCTCGAGGTCGACCCGCCGGCTCCACCCGACCCGACCGCGCTGCTCCCGGCGCAGGAACCGGACGAGCACCCCCGAGCCGAGCCGGAGCAGGAGCCGGCGGAGGACGCGCCCACGCGGCAACCGCGCCCCCGTGGGACGCGCCTGCGCACGGCGCGGGGCGTCGTGCTGGTACTGCTCCCGCTCGTCGTCATCGTCGGTGTCGCCGCGGGTGCGTTGGGCTGGTACGCACGCAGCTCCTACTTCGTGGGCGCGAGCGGCGACGAGGTCGTGGTCTTCAAGGGCGTGCCCGGCGGCGTACTCGGCTGGAACCCGACCGTGTACGAACACACCGGTATTCGCGTCGCCGACCTGCCGCCCGTCGACCAGGACCGCGTCCGGTCGAACACGGCGCGCGGGTCTCGCGCGACCGCCGACGACTACGTCGCGCGCCTGCGCACCGCGACGACCACGACGACGGAGCCGACCACTACGACCACGACGCGACCCCGCACGGCGACCACCAGGCCGCGCGCCACGACCACGACGACGCCGAGGCACCCGTGACCCTGCCGCTCGTCGCCCGCACGCGCCGCCGCGCCGAGCTCTCGCTCGGTCTCATCGTCGTAGCCGTGACCGTCGGCGGTTACGTGCTCGTCGCGCTGGCCAACGGACCCCAACTTCCTCCCGACCTCTACGCCTTGCTTGCTTGGGTGTTCGGCCTCTACCTCGTCGCCCATCTGGCGGTACGCCGCCTCGCGCCCGCGGCCGACGGCACGTTGCTGCCGCTCGCCGCGATGCTGAACGGCATCGGCTTCGTGGTCATCGCGCGCCTCGGCGACGCGAGCAGGCAATACCACGCGCAGGCGCGTGTGCAGTCCTTGTGGGTCGCGATCGGCATCGGCGTATTCGTTGTCACGCTCGCGCTCGTACGCGACGTGCGCGTGTTCCAGCGCTACCGCTACATCACGCTCATCCTCGGCCTCGGCTTCCTGCTGTTGCCCCTCGCGCCGGTGATCGGCCGTTCGGTCGGTGGCGGGCGCCTGTGGGTTGCGTTCGGCAGCCTGAGCTTCGAGCCGAGCGAGATCGCGAAGGTGCTGCTCGTCGCGTTCTTCGCGGCCTATCTCGTCGACAAGCGCGAGCTGCTCACCCAGGGCCGCGTGCGCATCGGGCGGTGGTTCCTCCCGTCGTTGCGCGACCTCGGACCGCTGTTCCTCGCGTGGGGCGTGTCGTTGATCGTGCTCGCGTACGAGAACGACGTCGGGACGTCGCTGCTCTTCTTCGGCGTGTTCGCGGCGATGCTCTACATGAGCACCCGTCGGGCGGTCTACGTCGTCGGGACGATCGTGCTGCTGATCGTGGGCGCGTATCTCGCGTACAAGGCGTTCGGGCACGTACGCGTGCGGGTCACCAACTGGATCGATCCGTGGAAGGATCCGCACGACAAGGGACTCCAGCCGATACAGGGGTGGTACGCCCTCGGGTCGGGCGGCATCGGCGGCACCGGTCTCGGTCTCGGAAGCCCCTGGCTCGTTCCCGACGCGGCCACCGACTTCATCTTCGCGGCGATCGGCGAGGAGCTCGGCCTGGTGGGCTCGATCGGCGTCGTCGCCGCGTTCCTCCTGCTCGTCGGCAGCGCGTACCGCGTCGCGATCGACGCCACCCGCCCGTTCGCCAAGCTGTTCGCGGCGGGCATCGCGACGATCATCGGCCTGCAATCGTTCCTGATCCTCGGCGGCGTCACCCGTCTCATCCCCCTGACCGGCATCACCTTGCCGTTCGTCTCCTACGGCGGATCGTCGCTCGTCGCGAATTTCGCGCTGCTCGCGATCATGCTGCGCATCTCCGATGACACCGCCCGAAATCCTGCGGTCCACGGTCGCGTGGCCGGCGAGGCGGCGGCGTGAACTCGGGTATCCGCCGCGTCGGCGCGCTGATGATCGTGCTCTTCCTCGCGCTCGTCGCACAGCTCACCTACTTGCAGGTCGGGCGCAGCACGAGCCTCGCGAACGATCCTCGCAACGCGCGCCGGTTCCTGCGCGACATCTCGCGCGACCGCGGACCGATCATCACAGCCGACGGCGTGATCGTCGCCTTGTCGGTGCCGAGTAACGACGAGTTCAAGCATCAGCGCGTGTACCCCCCGGACACTGCGCGCCTGTTCTCACATATCGTCGGCTATCAGTCGATCCAGTTCGGATCTTCGGGGGTCGAGGCCGCGTACTCGTCGGATCTCGCCGGCCGCACCTTCACGCTGCAGGCCGGGAGCCTGGCCGACGTGTTCGCGACGAAACAGCCGGTCGGCACCGTCGTGCTGACCCTGTCGAAGGTGATCCAGCAGGCCGCGGCCAACGCGCTGGGCTTCCGGGCCGGTGCGGTCATCGTGCTCGACGTGCAGACCGGCGGCGTGATCGCGGCGTACTCGACGCCGACCTACGACCCCAATCCGTTGGTGTCGCACGACCAGAAGAAGGCGCTCGCCGCACGCGAGCTGCTGCTCGCCAGCCCGGGGAACCCGCTGCTGCCGCGGTCGTGGGCCGAGCTCTACCCGCCCGGATCGACGTTCAAGACGGTGACCGCATCCATCGCGCAGCAGAACAACGTCGACGTCGACAAGCAGTTCCCCGTAGTCGATCACCTGATCCTGCCGCAGACGAACGGCGTCCCGCTCTACAACTTCGGCAAGGAGAAGTGCGGGGGTTCGATGCTCGACGGCTTCATCGTGTCGTGCAACACGACGTTCGCCCAGATCGGCTTCGATCTCGGTGAGACATTCGCGACCGGCATCCAGAACTTCGGTGTGCAAACGGCACCGCCGCTGCTCTCGGGATCCGGCTTCGATCCGCCGATCGTCGCGAGCACCGGGCCGCAGCCGGGCACGTTCGCGCTCAACCAGCCGAAGTTCATGCAGGCCGCGATCGGCCAAAACGAGGTCGCGGTGACGCCGCTGGAGATGGCGCTCGTCGCCGAGGCGGTGGCGAGCGGCGGCACGATCGTGCAGCCCCACGTCGTCGACTGCGTCCTCGACCCGAACGACCGCGTCGTGAAGCGGGTCGGCACGCACGTCTACAAGAACGCGATCGACGCCAAGACCGCCGACACGATGCGCTCGTTCATGCTCGCGGTGGTCAACGATCCGCGCGGTACCGGAACCGCCGCGCAGATCCCGGGAGTGCAGGTGGCCGGCAAGACCGGCACGGCCGAGAACGTTCCGGGCCAGAACCCGCACGCGTGGTTCATCGCGTTCGCGCCGGCCGACCATCCGCGGTGGGCCGTTGCGGTGCTCGTGGAGCACGGCGGCAAGAACGGGCCCGACGCCGAGGCGACCGGCGGGCGCGTGGCCGCGCCGATCGCCAAGCAGATGATCGAGACCTTGCTCGCGACACCTACTCCGGCGTCGCGGTGCGACAGCAGCCCTCCGAGCACTTCGAGCAACGGCAGATAGGGTTTCCCGACGATGACGCTGGCCGGAAGGGTCTTCTCCAACCGCTACGAGATCCAGCGCGAGCTGGCTCAGGGCGGCATGGCCGAGGTCTACCTCGCGCGCGACCAGCTGCTGAGCCGGCCGGTCGCGCTGAAGGCGTTGTTCCCCGAGTACGCGCGCGAGCCCTCGTTCGTGGAGCGGTTCCGGCGCGAGGCCCAAGCGGCCGCGAACCTCAACCACCCCAACATCGTCGCGATCTACGACTGGGGCCAGGAGGGCGGCACGTACTTCATCGTGATGGAGTACGTCGAAGGGCGTTCGCTGCGCGACCTCATCCGCTCGGAGGGACCGCTCGACCCGAACGAAGCCTCGGAGATCACCGCCGAGATCGCGTCGGCGCTCGCGTTCGCGCACAAGAGCGGCGTCGTGCACCGCGACGTGAAGCCGGGCAATGTGTTGTTGACACGCGGCGGCCTCGTGAAAGTCACCGACTTCGGTATCGCGCGCGCGGGTACGAGCGACGGTCTCACGCAGACCGGTTCGGTCATGGGGACGGCCACGTACTTCTCGCCGGAGCAGGCGCAGGGTTTGCCCGTCGACGGGCGCAGCGACGTGTACTCGCTCGGCATCGTGCTCTACGAGATGGTCACGGGCGTGTGCCCGTTCACCGGGGACTCTCCCGTCTCGGTGGCGTACAAACACGTGCGCGAACCACCGGTCGCTCCCACCGAACGCAACCCCGAGGTTCCACCCGATCTCGAGCAGATCATCCTTACCGCGCTGGCCAAGGACCCCGAGGAGCGCTACCAGACGGCCGACGACCTGCGCGCCGACCTGCTGCGGTTCCGCCGCGGCCGGCCGCTCGCCGCGGCACCCATCACCGCGCTCGTCGCCGAGGTGCCCACCTCGGCGGTGTCCGCCACGAAGGCCGAAGGCGCGTACGCCGCGACCATGGCGACGCCGCGTGTCGACGACCGCGGGCGGTATACGGGCGGCCCGACCTACGAACGCAAGAAACGCAACAGCGCGCTCATCTGGATCCTGACCCTCGTCGGGCTCGCCGCGGTGATCGGCGGGATCCTCTACGCCGCGGTCGAATTCGGCAGCACGCAGGAACAGGTGTCGGTGCCGAGTGTCGTCGGCAAGAAGGTGAACGACGCGCAACAACAGCTCCAGGCAAACCACCTCTCGACCGACGTGAAACGCGTCACCAGCACGGTCGTCGCCGCCGATACGGTGATCGCGCAGAGTCCTGTGGCGGGCACCAACGTCTCGCGGGGCTCGACGATCACATTGACCGTCAGCAACGGACCCTCGCAGAAGCAGATCCCGTTCGACATCGTGAACAAGTCGGAGGCGGATGCCACAGCCGAGCTCAAGGCCTTGGGGTTCGTCGTCAACTCGCAGCACCAGACGAGCACCACGGTGACGTCCGGCTTCGTCTTCGACAGCAACCCCAAACCCGGCATCAACGCACCCATCGGTTCGACCGTCACGCTGATCGTCTCGTCGGGACCGGCGCCCGTCGCGATCCCCGACGTGTCCAACCTGTCGCGCGACCAGGCGGAACAACAGCTCCAGCAGGCGGGGTTCTCGAACTTCGATCCTCTGCAGGAATCGAGCAACACCGTGCCGGCGGGCGCGGTCACACGCACATCGCCTCCCGCGGGCCAGCAGGTGCCCCTCGACACGCGCATCAAGATCTATGTGTCGACGGGCGTGCCGACCGTCACGGTTCCCGAGGAGCGGGGCAAGGCGGTGGCCGCCGCGACCGCCGACCTCACCGCCAAGGGTTTCAGCGTCACCACGATCGAGCAGATCTCACCGCCGGGCAACCAAGGCAAGGTGATCGACCAGAACCCCACGCCCGGCACGCAGGTCGCGCCCGGGTCGACGATCGTGCTCACGGTCGGCGTGACGTCGACGACGAGCACTTCGGCGCCGTCGAGCACCACATCGTCATCGGTTCTGGGTCCGTGACGGCCGCGCTCGAGCGCTGGTACCGCGAACACGGCCGGCACGACCTGCCGTGGCGCGCGTCGCGCGATCCCTGGCCGGTGCTCGTCTCCGAGGTGATGCTGCAGCAAACACAGGTCGCGCGCGTGCTCGCGTCGTTCGAGCCCTTCATGGCCCGCTTCCCGACGCCCCGCACGATGGCCGACGCGGGACCCGGCGCGGTGATCGAGGCATGGGGCCGGCTCGGCTATCCGCGACGCGCGCGGCGGCTCTGGGAGGCCGCGGTCGTCATCGACGAGCAGGGTTGGCCCGGCGACCTCCGGGCGCTCCCGGGCGTCGGTCGCTATACGGCCGCGGCGATCGCGGCGCAGGTCGACGACGTCGACGCGATCGGCATCGAGGTGAACATCCGGCGCGTCTGCGAGCGGGTCGAAGGTGGCCGCCTGTCGGAGGTCGAAGCGGAGCAGCGCGCCCGCGCGATCACGCCGGGATTGTGCGGGCGCGAGCGGTTGCTCGCGCTGATGGACCTCGGTGCGACGGTGTGCACCGCGCGCGCGCCGCGCTGCGACGGCTGCCCGCTCTACGCGGCGTGCGCGACACGGGGAACCCACACCGCCGAGACGAAGCACCGGCAGGGTCGCTTCGCGGGATCGTTCCGGCAGCGGCGCGGGCTCGTCCTGGCGCGCGTGCGCGCCGGATCGGTCGGGACCGAGGAGCTCGACGGCGAGGCGCTCGCCTCGTTGCTCGACGACGGGCTCGTCGAGATCACGCGCGGGCGCGCGCACCTTCCAAGAAGTTCGAGAGGAGCGCGTGCCCGGAGTCGGTGAGGATCGACTCCGGATGGAACTGCACGCCTTCGATCGGGTGCTCACGATGGCGCAGGCCCATCACGAGCCCGTCTTCGGACTCCGCCGTGATCTCGAGCACTTCCGGGACGGTGTCGCGCGCGACGACGAGCGAGTGGTACCGCGTCGCGGTGAGGGGATTCGGCAGCCCCCGGAACACGCCGGCACCCGTGTGCCGGATCTCGGACGTCTTGCCGTGCATCACGCGCGGCGCGCGCACGACCGAGCCGCCGTAGAGCTCTCCGATGCACTGCAGGCCGAGGCACACGCCGAGCACGGGCGTGCCGTGCTCGCCGAATGTCGGGATCGCCTCGTTCGATAGGCCGGCGTCGGCGGGGCGCCCCGGACCCGGCGAGATGAGCACCGCGTCGGGGGCGAGCTCTTGCATCTCGGCGATCGTGATCGCGTCGTGGCGGTGCACGAGCGGCTCCGCGCCGAGCTCGCCGAGGTACTGCACGAGGTTGTAGACGAACGAGTCGTAGTTGTCGATGACGAGGACTCGTGGCACGCCCGCGATTCTCGCGTACCCTGTGGGCCGTGCCGGAGTCCAAATCCAAGCGCTCGCGCTACACGCCGCCGCCGCCCAAGAAGGCGCCCCCGTCGAAGCTCTGGGTGCCCGTCGCGATCACGACGCTCCTGGCCGTCGGCCTCATCGTGATCGTGACGAACTACCTCAACCTCCTGCCCGGATCCGACGTGCAGAACCGGTACCTGCTGCTCGGGATCGCGCTGATCTCGGGCGGGTTCATGCTGGCGACGAACTACCGCTGAGCAGCGGCTGAACAGCCGGTTGCCGAATCGCAACGATGTGATTCTGCACAGAGTTGTCCACAGGCTGTGGACGAGGTCACTCGCCCGGGAGCAGCACCGCGCCCGGCCGGCTGTGGAGGACGGCGGTGGCATCCGCGGCGAGCTCGTGCACGACCTGCGCCGCGGGGGAGACGCCCGTCACGAAGCCCGCGGCCTCCCCGGCCCAGATCGCGTGCTCGCGGACCTCGGCTTCGGGACCCAACGCCTGGTACTCCTCACGGTGATCCATCGCCCAGGCACGCAGCTCGTCCTCGTGGCCGGTCCAGCGTTCGGCGAACTCGTTGCGGATCGCCCGGCCGGACACGCCCTCCGGCCAGGGCCGGGCGGTGACGATGTCGAAGACATCGGTCAGCACCGTGTCGTCTCCCGTCGCCTCGACGACCCGCGCCTTGTAGCGGTCGGAGACTCCCGCCTCGTGAGTTCCCAGGAACCGCGTCCCCAGCCAGACGCCCTCCGCGCCGAGCATCAGCGCCGCGGCAATGCCTCGACCATCCGCGATGCCGCCCGCAGCCAGCACGGGCACGGGCGCGACCGCGTCGACGACTCTCGGAACGAGCGGCAACGTCGACACGCGGCCCGTGTGCCCGCCGGCTTCAGTGCCCTGCGCCACCACGACGTCGACACCGGCCGCGGCCGCGGCCCGCGCCTCGGCAACGGTCCGAACCTGGCACAGGACACGCGCTCCCCCCGCGTGCGCGGCCTCCACGAACGGGGACGGATCCGCGAACGAATGGGCGATGACGCGCACTCCTTCATCCAGGGCGGCGGACATCAACTCTCCGGTGTTCGGGAAGTGGCTGATGAACCCGACGCCGAACGGACGATCGGTGAGGTCCCGAGTCTTCCGGATCTGCGCCACCAGCCACTCGACGCCGCCGACCGACGTGCCGCCGATCATGCCGAGGCCCCCGGCCGCGGAGACGGCCGCGGCGAGCTCCGCCGGTGCGTCACCACCACCCATCGGCGCGTTCAGGATCGGATACTCGACCTCGAACATGTCACACAACCGGGTGCGCAGCATCTGAACGTCCTCGCTACGTGTCTTCGCGATGGTGACCCAACGCCAGTTCTCGCAGGAGGTCTGCGCTGAGCGACTCCACGGGAACTTCTCCGACGCGCGCCTCGGTCACCGCGCGAACCTCGGCAGTGCGGAGACCGGCTTCGAGCGCCGCGCGCTCGCCTACGACGGCTCCCGGCCCGATCGTCCCGACGGCTTTGTCGTGCACGCGCACTTCCAGGTTGCCGTCCAGGATCAACGCGACCGTCGTCGCGGCCTCGGCCTCGCGAAACAGGGTCTGACCGGACGCCAATGTCCGTATCGCGGGATGGGAGTCGCTGCGCATGATCTCGTCCGCGAGCGCCCGTTCCAGCTCGGATTCGGCCGCGGCGACGACCGGCGTCTCGTCTTCGCCACCCCACGGCGTATGGGAACCGAACGCCGTTTTGACCCACGTCTTGTTGCGCGTCAACGCGGCCTTCTCGACGAGATGCCCGGCATCGTCGTACAGCCAGTGGCGCGGAAACGGGCTCGCCCCGACGAGGCGCTGCACTGCCGTGCCGTCGGCGCGGATCGTCAACTCGATCGTCGTCCAGATCGTGAACGGGCGCGTCACGAGGAACGGCCAGCGCAGTGACGGCTTCAGGAACGAGAAGCCCGGCCGCCCACCGGCCGTCTGCACGAACGTGACCTCGCGGCCGGCGACGAACGGCGCACGTCGGATCTCGGGATGTCGCTTGGTCGGCAACAACACCCGCAACGGACCCACGCTCACCGGCGTGAGCCCCATGATCGTTCCGCCGTCCCCGTACCCGCAGTCGCTGACCAAACCGTTGCTGACCTCGATCCACGCCTCCACGCGGTTCGCGAATCGGAACTCTCCCCGGCGTCGCATCCCGTCGAGGTCGGTCAAGGTCAGTGGCGGCGGCGCGTCGTAGTGCATCACGCCCCGCTCGAACGGCAACCGCAACAGCCCGGGAATCGACGCCGACGGGATCCACGAGATCGACGTCGCCGTACGCTCGATGCGCAACGCATCCCTCCTCACTCCGGATCCGCCGACGCGACGATAAACCCGATTCCGTCGGCAGTCGCACGGGCGAGCGACGCGTCTATTCGACCGGACTGACCAGCATCATTGGCTCGCGGCAGTGCCGGGGTGCCTCCGGGACCTCGCCCTCCGGCGCGGCGTAGAGCACGGCCTGCGCGCCGCACACGATGCACTGGTAGCGGTAATCGACGTCGGCGAGGGGCTGGTCGGCCGGGTCGGGCGGGGGCTCGGAGTTCGAGAAGTTCGCGACGACGCGCGCGCCGATGAGGTAGATGCCGATCGCGACCGCCAGCGCCGCCGCGACCTTGATGACCGTCCATCCGACGTCGAACATCACCGACAGCCTAGGAGCCGCCCCCACCCGCGTTTTGGCGACAGGAAGTGCACGAATCGTGCACGCGGTGTCGCCAAAACGGGTGGTTAGAGGCGCTCGATGATCGTGGCGTTGGCCATGCCGCCGCCCTCGCACATCGTCTGCAGCCCGAAACGGCCGCCGGTGCGCTCGAGCTCGTGCAGCAAGGTCGTCATCAGCCGCGCGCCCGAGCAACCGAGGGGGTGGCCCAGTGCGATCGCGCCGCCGTTGGCGTTCACCTTGGTCATATCGGGGTGGTGCTCCTTCTCCCACGACAGCACCACCGGTGCGAACGCCTCGTTGATCTCGACGAGGTCGATCTGGTCGAGCGTCATCTTCGCCCGCTCGAGCACCTTGGTCGTCGCGGGGATGGGCCCGGTCAGCATCGTCACGGGGTCGACGCCGGCGAGCGCGAACGTGTGGAAGCGCGCCCGGGGCGTGAGCCCGAGCTGGTTGGCCTTCTCCTCGCTCATGATCAACACCGCCGCCGCACCATCGGTGATCTGCGACGAGTTTCCGGCCGTGATCACACCGTCGGGCTTGAAGGCGGGCTTGAGCTGCGCGAGCCGCTCGATCGACGAGTCGGCGCGTATCCCCTCGTCCTGCGCGAACGTCTTGGGCCCGTCCTCCGTCGTGACGTCGACGGGCACGATCTCACGGTCGAACCGGCCCTCTTCGCGGGCGCGCGCCGCGCGTACGTGCGACTCGACGGAGAACGCGTCGTTCTCCTCCCGCGAGATGTTCCACTTCTCGGCGATGAGCTCGGCGGAGATTCCCTGCGGGACGAGGTCGGGGTACCGCGCGGTCATCAGCGGACCGAACGGGAAGCCGTACTTGCCGTCGGCCACCGACGCGCCCATCGGTACTCGTGTCATGTTCTCGACGCCCGCGGCGACCACCACGTCGTACGCACCGGCGATCACACCTTGCGCGGCGAAGTGCGCCGCCTGCTGCGACGAGCCGCACTGGCGGTCGACCGTCGTGCCGACCGTCGACTCGGGGAAGCCTGCAGCCAGGGCGGCATTGCGGGCGATGTTGATGCCCTGTTCGCCGACCTGCATGACGCAGCCCATGATCACGTCCTCGACGAGCGCGGGATCGACGCCGGTCCGCTCGACGACCGACCGCAGCACGAGGGCCGCGAGGTCGACGGGGTGCGTGTCCTTGAGCGAGCCGTTACGGCGGCCG
>DATMUX010000560.1:0-9849 GCA_035563695.1 Acidimicrobiia bacterium | reverse complement strand
CGGGGTCACCGTGGGCGCGCGCACCGATGACGAGACCGAGGGCGGTGCGGCGTTCGCAGAAGAGATCGGCGAACGCGTCACGGTCGAGCGTCTCGCACGCGAAGCCGTCGGCACACCCGGGAACGACCTCGATGGAACCGTCGCGGCGCTGCAACGTCCACGGCTCGCCGTCGACTTCGAGCGCGACCGGCGCCAGATCGAGCCGCGCCGCGTCGGTGGCCGCACGCGCGCCGTTGCGCGCGAGCGCGTCGCGCCATACGCCCGGCCAGAACGTCGCGGGATCGGTGGGCCCGGCCGCGTTGATCGACCGCGTGCGGGTGTCGACGCTCGGCCGCGCGCCGCTCATGCGGCACCGCCCGTCGCGACCGGGCGCGGGTACCCGAGCAGCTCGAGGAAGCGGTCGGCCGGCTGCAACAGCGTGGCCTGATCGCGTGCGGCGGCCGTCTCGCGCGCGAACAGGCCCATGTCCTTCGCCATGATCGGGCCGACGTGCTCGGCGATCGCGTCGAACGAGCGCAGGCGGACGAACACCTCGAGCGAGAAGCTGCGGCCGCTCCCGCTGCTCAGCGCCTCGCCGAGCGCGTCCGGATCGAGCCCGAGTGCCGCCCCGATCGCCAGCGCGTCGTGCGCGAGCGCGAAGTGCGCGGCGTTGAGCGCGTTATTCAGCAGCTTGGTGCGCAGCCCGGCGCCCAGCGGGCCCATGTGCAGGACCGGGTTGCCGTAGGTGTCGAATACCGGGCGAGCGCGCGCGATCGCATCGTCGGGCCCGCCGACGTAGACCGTGAGCTGCCCGGCCGCGGCCGCGGCCCCGCCGCCGCTGACCGGCGCGTCGATGACGTCGACGCCGCACGCCGCGCCCGCCTCCGCGATCTCGCGGCACTCCTCGGTGCCGATCGTGGAGTGGATCGCGAGCACGCTGCCCGCGCGCATGCCCGCGAGCACGCCCCCCGGTCCGAGGGTGACCTCGCGCACCGCGGCGCCGTCGGTGACGCAGATCCCGACCACGTCGCTCGCGCGTCCGAGCGCGACCGGATCGGCCGCGAACGTCGCGGTGCCGGCGAACGGTTCGAGCGACGCGGCCCGCCGCGCCCAGAGCGAGGTCGGCACGCCCTGCTCGATGATCCGTTGGGCCATGCCCGCACCCTGGCTGCCGAGACCGATGAACCCGGCCGTGACCATCCCAACCCCCGACGCTCGATCGCGAGAGAGCTTGCCACGTTCCGCGGCTCGGCGGTCAGCGTGCGCGACCAGAGGTGTGGGTGATTGCGCGCGACGAGCGCGCACCGCAGAATCCGGACATCCGCCGCACGATGGGGAAATCGATGACACGACACCGCAATCTGTTCGCGATCGCCGCCGCCGGCATGCTCGTGTGCATCCTCCCGGCGTGCAGCAACACGAAGTCGTCCAACTCGTCGAGCGGCACGACCCCGACGACCTCGGCGACCGGCCAGAACCAGTTCGCGAACCTGAAGCCGATCGCGGCGCCGAACCCGTGCGTCAACGATCCCGGCATGTCGTCGTCCGAGATCAAGGTGGGCGTGATCGTGCCCCAGACGGGGGCGCAGGCCGCGTCGTTCCAGGACGCGCTCAACGGCATCAAGGCGCGCGTCGACAAGGCCAACAGCTCCGGTGAGCTGGGCGCCCGCAAGATCACCCTCGTGATCCGCGACGACGGCGGCGACCAGACGAAGAACCTGCAGCAGAGCCGCGACCTCGTGGAGAACGCCAAGGTCTGGGCGCTCGTCGAGGTGAGCGCGGCGTCGGGCGGCGGCGCGAGCTACCTGAGCCAGAACGGGATCCCGGTGACGGGCTGGCACGTCGGCATCCCGGCGTGGAGCATCGACAAGAACATGTTCACGTTCCGGTTGCCGACGGCCGCCGACCCCGGCCACGTCTACAACGACCGCGACGCGACGATCATGAAGAATCAGGGCGTCACCAAGGTGGCACTCATCGGCGGCGGCAACGCCCAGAGTGTCGACTTCCTGTCGCGCAACAAGCACTCGTTCAAGGCCGTCGGGCTGCCCGTCGTGTACGACAACGAGTCGGTGCCCGCGGGAACGACCGACTTCACCGCCGAGGCGCAGGCGATCAAGGACTCCGGCGCCGACGGCCTGCTCACCGGCATGGACTTCATCCCCAACACGAACCTGTCGGCGCAACTTCAGAAGGACGGCGTGCAGATGAAGGAGCTGCAGTTCCCCGGCGGGTACGACCCGCGCGTGCTCGGGCTGCCGGGCATGGAGGGCGCGTTCTTCGGTCTCGAGTTCAAGCCGTTCGAGTCGACGCCGCCTACGCCTGCGTACACGGCGTTCAACACCGCGATGCCACAGGGCCAGGTGCGCAACCAGGTGAGCTACATCGGGTGGCTCTCCGGCGAGATCCTGATGCAGGGCATCAAGGACGCGGGCGTGTCGTGCCCGACCCGCACCGCGTTCATCAACAACCTGCGCATGGAGCACGCGTACACCGGCAACGGTGCGTTCGATCCCGTCGACCTGGCCGCCGGCTTCGGCCAGGAGTTCCCGTGCGCGTACTACGTGAAGGTCGTGAACAAGCAGTTCGCACCGCAGTTCGGCGGGGTACAGCAGTGCGGCAAGCCGATCCATTTCTGATCGCGTGACCGGTCGACGGGGCGTGCCGGCCTGCGCGTCCCGCCGTACACGGCGCGGCTGCGCATGACCACCTATTTCGTTGCCGGGATCGTCGTCGGCAGCGTGTACGCGATCGCGTCGCTCGGCCTGGTGCTCACGTACACGTCGTCGCGCATCTTCAACTTCGCGAACGGCGCGATGGCGTTCTTCGTCGCCGAGACGTTCTACCGGTCGGTGGTGACGTGGGGCTGGAACCCGCACGTGGCGGGCCTGTTCATGATCTTCGTGTTCTCGCCGCTGTTCGGACTCGTGCTGTGGGCGGTGCTGTTTCGCCGGCTGTCCGATACGCCGTCGTTCGTGCGCCTCGTCTCGACCGTCGGCCTGTCGGTCGCGCTCCCCGCGTTGGCCGCGATCCTGTATCCGAACATCGACGCGAACCTCCGGCCGAGCATCCTGTGGTCGCCCGCGCACGACTATGTGATCCTCGGCGTGCACCTCGATTCGGATCAGCTCGCGATCGTCGCGGCCGCGTTCCTCGCGGCTGTGGTCCTCACCGTGCTGCTGCGCGCGACGCCGTTCGGGTTGTCGACCCGCGCGACGGTCGACTCCGGGAAGTTGTCGGCGACGAGCGGGATCAACACCAGCTTCGTCACGGCCGTGTCGTGGATGATCGGGAGCACGTTGGCCGGCACCGCCGGCGTCCTCCTCGGCGCGTTGCGCGGCTACACGATCATCCAGTTCACGTCGCTCCTGCTCGGGTCGCTCGCGGCGGTGGTCGTCGCGCGCATGCACAGCCTCGTGCTCGCGTTCGGGGGTTCGATGATGATCGGGTTGCTGCAGGAGCTCTCGGCCAGCCAGCAGTTCCAGCACTTCCTGGGGCACTTCGCGAGCGAGACCAATCCGATCCTCCTCGGGTTGCGCCCGAGCATCCCGTTCATCGTGATGCTCGTGTTCCTGCTCGCGTACAACGGACTGCGCGAGGAACGGTTCGCGATCGACACCCGGGCGAGCGTGCCGTCGTTCGGCGCGGCCGCGGACCGCGCCGGGCGGCCGTGGTGGCGCCGGATGCTGCCGGTCGTTGCGTGCATCGCCGGTGTGCTCGTCGCGCCGGCCTTCCTGAACGGCGTGTGGTTGAGCGTCGTCGCGAGCGGCCTCGCCCTCGCGATCGCGTTCTTGTCGTACGTGGTGGTGACGGGCGAGGGCGGGATGATCTCGCTGTGCCAGATCACGTTCGCCGGCATCGCGGCCGCGATCACGGCGCAGTGGGCGACGAACCACAACGTCCCGGTGCTGCTCGCCATCCTCATCGGCGCGGTCGTCGCGGTGCTCGTGGGGATGGTCGCCGCGCTGCCGAGCTTGCGGCTGGGGGATTTGTATCTCGCGCTCGCGACGCTGGCGTTCACGCAGCTCGTGCAGAACACGTACTTCCAGACGCCGCGCATCAGCAACTTCGGCCAGGGTGTGCCGGTGCCCCGCCCGAACGGGCTCGCGACCGATCGCGCGTTCTACTACATGCTGGTCGTGTTGTTCGTACTCGTCGCCGGCGTGGTCCGCAACCTGAAGCGCTCGACGACCGGCTTGAACCTCGCGGCCATGCGGTCGAGCGAGACCGCGACGGCGACGCTCGGGATCAGCATCGTGTGGTCGAAGTTCGTCGCGTTCGGCCTGAGCGCGTTCATCGCCGGGATCGGCGGCGGCCTCTACGCGAGCTACGCGGGCGCCGCGAACATGACGCAGTTCGACGCGCTGATCGGGCTCGTGTGGCTCACCGTGGTCGTGACATGGGGCATCCGGTCGATCCTCGGTGCGCTGCTGGCCGGGCTGTCATTCACGATCATCCCGCAGTTCTTCACCGACCACTTGTCGGGCCGGTGGCTGAACCTGCCGACGCTGCTGTTCGGGCTCGGCGCGATCGCGCTCGCGCGTGAGCCGCGCGGGATCATCGCCGACGTCGTGAACCGGCATCGCGCGCGGCGGGTCGCGTCATGAGCGACGCGGGGGCCGCGCTGGCCGCGAACCGGGTGACGGTGCGGTTCGGCGGTCTGGTCGCGCTCGACGGCGTATCACTCGCGGTGCCGCCCCGCTCGATCGTCGGGCTCATCGGGCCGAACGGCGCGGGCAAGAGCACGCTGTTCGCGGTGCTGTCGGGGCTCCTGCGCCCGGCCACGGGCACGGTGACGATGGACGGCGACGACGTGACGCGCGCGTCGCCCCAGGCCCGCGCCCGGCGCGGTCTCGCCCGCACGTTCCAGCGCCAGGAGCTGTTCGGCGAGCTGACGGTGCGCGAGCACCTCGTCGTCGCGTATCGCGCCGGTCAGCGGCACCGGCTGCGCGACCTGCTGCGCTACCTCCCCGTCGACCTGCTCGGGCTCGGCAACCGGCCGACACCGGGCGAGGAGGAAGCGGTCGATCGCATCCTCGGGCAGCTCGGGCTGCGCGACCTCGCGCACGTCTCCGCGGGCGCGCTGGGCATCGGCACCGGCCGGCTCGTCGAGATCGCGCGCGCCCTGGCGACGCGGCCGCGCGTGTTGCTGCTCGACGAGCCGTCGTCGGGTCTCGACGCGCGCGAGACGGCCGAGCTCACGGCCGTGCTCCGCCGGCTCCGCGACGAGCACGAGCTCGCGCTCGTCCTGGTCGAGCACGACGTCGACATGGTGCTCGGCCTCGCCGACGACGTGACCGTGCTCGACTTCGGCGAGACGATCGCGCGGGGTCCCGCGGCGGCGATCCGCGCTGACGCGCGCGTGCAGGCGGCCTATCTCGGCGACAAGTCAGTGGGAGACGAGACATGAGCGCGCTGCTCGAGATCCAGTCGCTGTCGGTGAGTTACGGCGAGGCGCGGGCGCTGCACGAGGTCGGGTTCTCGGTCGAGCCGGGGCGGGCACTCGCGGTGCTCGGCGCCAACGGTTCGGGCAAAAGCTCGCTCGCGGCGGCGATCGCCGGCGTCGTGCGGGCCCGATCGGGGCGCATCGTGCTCGACGGCCGCGACATCACCACCTGGTCGCCGCACCGCATCAGCCGGGCCGGGATCGCGTACGTGCCCGAAGGGCGCGGGATCTTCCCGCACCTGAGCGTGATCGACAACCTGCGCGCGATGCTGCGGTACGCGGTGCCGCGTCACGAGCGCGCCGCGACGCTGCGGCGCGCGGTCGAGCTGTTCCCGATCCTCGGCGAACGCGCGTCACAGTCGGCGGGAACACTGTCGGGCGGCGAGCAGCAGATGCTGGCGCTGGCGCGGGTGCTCGCCGCTCCGCCGAGGCTGTTGGTCGCCGACGAGATGTCGCTCGGGCTCGCACCCCGCATGGTCGACACGGTGTTCGACGGGCTGCGGCGGGCGCGGGAGGCGGGCGTCACGGTGATCCTCGTCGAGCAGTACGTCGAGCGCGCCCTCGCCTTCGCCGACGACGCGCTCGTGATGCGCCAGGGGACGATCACGTGGTCGGGACCCGCCTCCCAGGCGCACGACCAGGCGCTGACCGGCTACCTGGGCGAAGAGCCGCGCGAGTAGGCGACCGTTCATTGACCGGAATCCGCCCTCGCAGGTCGGTTCTCGTCCAATGGACGTCCGCCGCGCGATCCTGCGCAACGCGCGTCAGGTGTCGACGAACTCGCGCTCGATCTGCACGTCGCCGCGGCGAAGCTCCGCGAGGATCGCACGGCGCGCGTCGTCGGTGCTCTCGTCGGGCTGCGAGCCGCCGAGCCAGAACTGCCGGAGGAAGGAAAGGTCCTCCCACACCGGCCCACGGGGGTGGGGATCGCTGTCGTAGCGGGGAATGAGGTGCCAGTGGAGATGGGGCACGCCGTTGCCCAGCGCCTCGCAGTTCATCTTCCGTGGCGAGAAGGCACGATCGAGCGCGTGCGCGACCTCGGCCATCTCGTGGAGGTGCGTCGCTCGCTCGGCGGCGGGGAGGTCGTACACCTCACGCACGCACGACCGCGCCGCGAAGAACGTGTAGCCGCGGAAGTACTGCGTCGCACAGAGCGTCACGTACCCGGTTGCGAGGCGAGCGATCGCGAACGGATGCTCACAGGCTTCGATGCGCTCGGCTGTGTCGCACATCTCGCACGCCACCAGGCACCACACCTTTCCCGGCGCGCGGCCGCCTCACGGATCTAGAGGACGCCGGCGTGGAGGGTGTCGCAGTTGGGGGATTGGCCGGGCGGAACCTGTCCCGCGGCGACGCCCGACAGTGCGGCGAACGGACCGCACGGGTTCGCGACGATCCACACGTGGATCATCGGCACGTTGCCCGCCAGCGTCGTGCCGGGAGAACAGCCGTCGGGGCCGGTGAAGCCCGCGAACACCTTCTGCAGTGGATCTTGCGTTTGCGCGAAGCAGATGTTGCCGTGCACGTGGAACTGCGTGAGCGGGCTCTGGAAGAGCGGCGGGATGTCGGTGAACCGGCTTCCGGGCGGGAGCATGAACATCGCGGCCTCGAGCACCGGACGCGGCCCCCGCGTGTTGTATACGAGCGACTCCGGGTGCTGCGGGTCGAGGATGTCGCTGTCGTTCGCGTACGCCCAGTTGACCCAGTGCTCGTCGCCCGTGATCGCATCGCCGATCGTGCGGTAGCCCGCCGCGTACGCGACCGACTGATCGGCGAACCTCGGCAGGTACCGCAGCGTCCCGCGCACCAACGCTTCCGCGGCCGCTTGCTGCGCGGGCGTCACGCCCGGCGTGCCGCTCAGGTCGATGCCGTCCGACGGGTTATAGGGCTTGACCGTCGTGACGGTCTGCGGCGGCCCGGTCGCGGGCGAGATCGTGGGCGACGGCGGCGGCGCGGTGGGCGGCGCCACGGGCGCTGCCCCACCCGCCGGCACCGCGGGCACGACGAGGACGTTGACACCCGGCGGAACGGCGGCGCCGGGCAACCGGGCCACCAAGCGACCCGTCGTCGGCGAGACGGCCGCGACGCTCGAGGGCGCGGGCTTTGCCGCGCCCTTCGCCTTCACCTTCCCTGCCTGACCGGCCGCGGCCGGCCGCGCGGTGCTCGCCCCAGTGGTAGAAGACACGCCGTTGTCGACCGACACGGCCGCCCTGGGGCGCGCACCACCGCACGCGACCCCCACGACGAGCAGCGCCCCGAACACCGAAACGGTCAAGCCACGACGGACCCCGCGTTCCATCGGGGCGCAGCGTAGGCCGGATCCCGGCCCGACGCACCACACCCGGCCCCGAACCAAAGCTGACGCAAGCCTTGACATTCCGCCGGACTCCCGGGCCGATCCCGCACGGCCCGGTCCGGGCCCCGCCGGATCTTGACGGAGACTGGGTCAAGCGTCCTCGCGAGGGCGCCGATGTTGTCCCGGGCGGCTGGTGTTGTGACGCGAGGTGTGGGTTGACGCGTGTACGCATCGCTTTGGTAACGGCCGCGGCATGTGTCGCGTCGAGTGCCGTGGTCTGGACGGCCGGCCTCTCGACGGCCGGCGCAGTCGCGGGGAGCCCGTCGTGGACGGTCCAAAGGTCCGGTTGGGATCGCAGCTCGTCGCCGACCATCGCCGACGTGAACGGCGACGGTGTCAACGAGATCGTGATCGGCCATCAAGACGGCCTCGTGCACGTGATCAACGCCGCGACCGGTCAGGACATCCCGCACTGGCCGCAGCCCGCGATCGTCGCGGGTTCGACCGCAACGGCCGTCGACAGCACGCCCGCGGTCGCCGACCTCTTCCGTGACGGCCGCAAGGAGATCGTGGTCGGCGTCGGATCGTTGTGGGTGCAGCACCAGCAGGGTGGCGTCGTCGTCTTCAACGCCGACGGCACGCGCCACTGCGTGTTCCGCACGCAGGACGACGGCAATGTCTGGGCGAACACCGGGAGCCCCGACGGCTACACCGAACCCGTCTTCTCGTCGCCCGCGATCGGCGATATCACCGGTTCCGGCTACCCCGACATCGTGTTCGGCTCGTTCGACTCGCACATCTACGCGATCGATCGCAACTGCAACAAGATCCTCGACTTCTACAACGAGGACAGTGTGTGGTCGTCGCCGGCCCTGTACGACATCGACGGCAGCGGTCGCAAGTCGATCCTGATCGGCAGCGACCAGGCGCCGGGCGGCATCTGGAACGGCACCGGCGGCACCTTCCGCGCGCTGAAGTGGGCGCCGGGCTTCCCGGGCAACTCGCAGATCCTCTGGTCGCACCAGCTCAACGACACCGTCTGGTCGAGCCCGGCGATCGGTGACATCACCGGCGACGGCCGCGTCGACGTGGTGGTCGGCGGCGGCGCCTTCTACAACGGCTCCGACGGTCACAAGGTGTTCGCGTGGCACGCCGACGACGGTTCGGCCCTGCCGGGTTGGCCGGTGACGACCGGTGGTGCGACGTCGTCGTCACCCGCGCTCGGTGATCTCAACGGTGACGGTGTCGCCGACGTCGTGATCGGCAGCCGCGACGGATCCGTCTATGCATATCGGGGCAACGGCCAATCGTTGTGGACCCGACAGCTCACGTTCAACAACTCTTCGCCCGGTGGGCCGATCACGGGCTCACCGATCATCGCCGACATGACCGGGAGCGGTCACAATCAGGTCGGCATCGGCAACGACTGGGGCTTCTTCGTCCTCAACGGCCAGGACGGCGGGATCAACGCCGAACCCGGCATCTGGCAGTCGTACGAGGACGCGGGCGCGGTCGGCAACTTCGGTCCGGCCGGATGGAAGCTCATCCTCGCCAACTTCAACACGCCGAACCACACGTCACAACTGCTCGCGTACTCGATCCCGCCGCCGCGGGTCGCGCCGCCGTGGCCGATGTTCCGTCACGATGCCGCGCACCTCGGTGGTCCCGTCGGCACCAACCTGCTGCCCCCGGGCTACTGCAAGCGCGTGACCCTCAACAACCACGCGAACCCCGCGTCGGCGCACGGCTATTGGGTCGTCGGCGCGCAGGGCGGCATCTACGCGCTCAGCGGCGCGCCCTACTACGGCGGCGCGACCGGCCGCGCGCACGGATCCGTCGTCGGCATCGCCGCGACGCATTCGGGTGCGGGCTACTACCTGCTCGACGCCGCGGGCGACATCTTCCCCTTCGGCGACGCCCGATCGTTGGGATCGATGGCCGGCTATCGCTTGAACGCGCCGATCATCGCGCTCGCACCGACACCGACCGGCCGGGGCTACTGGCTGTTGGGCCGTGATGGTGGCGTCTTCAGCTTCGGTGATGCGCACTTCTACGGTTCGATGGGCTCGATTCGCCTCAACGCGCCGATCATCTCGATGACGGCGACGGCGACCGGGCGCGGCTACTG
>DATMUX010000559.1:0-5495 GCA_035563695.1 Acidimicrobiia bacterium | reverse complement strand
TCGAGGCGCGGGTGAGTCGAGCGCTTCGAGGTCCGCGAGGCGCGGGTCGTTCGAGAACACCTCGATGATCGGTTCGCGCAGGCCCAGCCGCTTCTGTAGGCGCTCGACCTCGAGCTCCTGGTTCCACAGCACGAATGTCACGACGATGCCCGCGTTGCCGGCGCGGGCCGTGCGGCCCGATCGGTGCACGTACGACTTGTGCTCTTCGGGCGGGTCGTAGTGCACGACGACGTCGACGTCGTCGACGTGGATGCCGCGCGCGGCGACGTCGGTGGCGATGAGCAGTCCGTGATTGCCCTGCGCGAAGTCCTTCAGCGCTTTCTCGCGCGCGGTCTGGCGTAGATCGCCGTGGATCGCGGCGGCGTGCACACCTTCACGCTTCAGTTGCGAGACGAGCTTGTCGGCGCCGCGTTTGGTGCGGACGAACACCATCGTGCGGGCGACGCCGCCCGCGATCGCGGCGAGCACCTTGACGCGGTCGAGCTCGTGCACCTTCAAGAACCGGTGCGTCATCTCCTCAACGGTCTGCGTCTGGGACACGACCTCGTGCCGGACGGGGTCGCGCATGTAACGGCGCACGAGCACGTCGACCTCGCGGTCGAGCGTGGCCGAGAACAGCAACGTCTGACGGTCGTCCGGGACCTTGCGCAGGAGCCATTCGACTTGGGGGAGGAAACCCATGTCGGCCATGCGGTCGGCCTCGTCGACCACGAGGATCGTCACGGCGTCGAGGTCGAGCTCGTTTCGTTCGAGCAGATCGATGAGCCGGCCGGGCGTGGCGACCGCGACCTCGATGTGGCGGCGCAGGCTGCGGATCTGCTTCTCCATCGAGGTGCCGCCGTAGAACGCGGCGACGCGCGCGCCGACTTCCTTGCCGATCGGCGCGAGCACGTCGACCACCTGCTTGGCGAGCTCGCGCGTCGGGACGAGCACGAGGGCCGTGGGGTGTCCCGGCCGGGCCGGGGCAACCGTCTGCAGGAGGGGAAGCCCGAACGCGAGCGTCTTGCCCGATCCGGTCTTGGCCTTGCCGCACACGTCGCGCTGGGCGAGCGCGTCGGCGATCGTCGCGGCCTGGATGGGGAAGGGTTCGTCGATGCCTTGGGCCGCGAGGGCGTCGACGATCTCGGCCCGCAGGCCGAGATCCCGGAAGGTCGTCACGCTGGTGTACTCCTGGTTCACGTCGTTGGGAGGCCGATCCTCGGCAGCTCCGAACGGGAAACAGGTGAGGTACGGCCGCGGGCCCCGCAGCGGAGGAGGCGGGCACCCGGAACACCAGACTACCTGTTCGCGGGGGCGCTCCGGGGCACCCGCATCGCCGCCGCGCCGCACCCGCACCAGCGCCCGCGGGGCCGGACACGCGAACATGCCACCGTGCGGGCGTGGTTGCAGCGGCTCGATCGATTCCAGCGCCGGCGGCCCGTGCTCGCGGTCGGCTTCGGGGTGGTGAAGAAGTTCGGCGACGACGGCGCCGGCCGCCTCGCCGCGCTCATGACCTACTACGGCTTCGTGAGTCTCTTCCCGCTGCTCCTGGTGATGGTCACCGTGCTCGGATACGTGCTCTCGGGCAACCCCGATCTCCAGCGCCGCATCCTCGACACGACGTTCGCGCAGTTCCCGATCATCGGCGACCAGCTGCGGGCGAACGTCCACTCGGTCCAGGGCAACGGCTTCGCGCTCGTGCTGGGTCTGCTCGGCGCGCTCTACGGCGGTCTCGGGATCGCCAACGTGTCGCAGCACGCGATGAATCGCATCTGGGGTGTACCCGTGCACGAGCGCCCGGGCTTCGTGCCGCGCATCGTGCGCAGCCTCGGCGTGCTCGCGACGATCGGGATCGGCATTCTCGTGACGACGGCGGTGAGCGGGTTCAGCGCGGGCGCGAGCATCGACGCCGGCCCGCGGATTGCCGCGCTCGTGATCGTCCTGCTCGCCAACTTCGCGCTGTTCCTGTGGGCCTACCAACTGCTCGTCGCGCGTCGCCTTCCCTGGCGCGACTTGATCGCGGGCGCGATCGTCGCCAGCGTCGGATGGGAGCTGCTGCAGGCGCTCGGAGGTCTCTACGTCTCGCACGTGTTGCAGGGTGCGAGCCAGGTGTACGGATTGTTCGCGTTGGTGTTCGGGCTCTTCGCCTGGATCTCGCTCCTCGCGCAGGTCGTGCTCTACGCCGCGGAGCTCAACGCCGTGCGCGCCGGGCGCCTGTGGCCCCGGGCACTGGCGCCTCCGCCCTACACCGAGGCCGACGACCGGGCGTTCGCGTCGTACGCGCAGATGCAGGCGCGCCGGCCCGGCGAGACGATCGAGGTCGAGACGAGCCCGTAGGGTGACCGGCTGCCCGCGGCGGCGTATCGTGCACGACGTGCCCTACGCGACGCGGCCGATGCACGACGCCGATTCCCACATCATGGAGCCGGCCGACTGGCTGCATCCCTATCTCGATGCCGGCACCCGCGAACGTTTCCCCCTCGTGTGGACGAACGCCGACGAGGATACGACGCCGATCGACGCGGTCGAGCGGGCGGCCGCGTTGCACCGCGATCCCGCGTACCGCGCCGACGACGCTGCGCAGATCACGTTGCGCAAGAACTTCCTCGCGACGGGCTCGTTCCTCAGCGGCGACCGGCCCGAAGCGCTCGACCACCTCGGCTTCGCGAGCCAGCTGGTGTTCGACACGTTCACGAGCCCGCACGCGCTCCGCTTCGACCGCGACCGCGACCACGAGCTCGCGGTGAAGATCGCGCGGGCGCAGCACCGCGCGGTGTTCGAGTGGTGCGCGGCCGACCCCCGCCTCCTGCCTGCGACCGTCGTCCCCGTGGGCGACATGCCCGCCGCGGTGCAGCTCACGCGCGCCGCGATCGACGGCGGGAGCGCCGGGATCTGGATCGGGCAGTATCCCGCCGGTCATGCGCCAAGTCACGTCGATCTCGAGCCGATGTGGGCCGCGTGCGCGGAGGCCGGCGTTCCCGTGCTCCTGCACGTCGCGGGCGCCGGCGAGAACGTGATGTCGCTCGACTACTTCGACAACGGCTTGCCACCCGTGCCCGACTTCCACGGCGGCGACACCAACTTCAAGTCGATCGACTACCTCTCGATCCCGCTGCCGGTCATGCAGACGTTGAACGCGCTGATCATCGACGGGGTGCTGATGCGCCATCCGGATCTGCGCGTCGGCGTCATCGAGCTCGGCGCGACGTGGGTGCCCGGTTGGATGCGGATGCTCGACTCCGCGCACGAGGCGTTTCGCAAGAACGAGCCGCGGCTGCAGGACATGGACATGCGCCCGAGCGAGTACGTGCAGCGCCAAGTGCGCGTCACGCCGTATCCGCACGAGGACACGGGCTGGACGATCGCGAACGCGGGTCCCGGTGTGTGCCTGTTCTCGTCCGACTTCCCGCACGTCGAGGGCGGGCGCAACCCGATCGCGCGGTTCGAGCGGTCGATGGACGCGGCCCGGATCGACGAGCCGGCGCGGCACGCGTTCTACTTCGACAATTACGTCGATCTGCTCCGGCCGGTGCTCGAGCGCCGCGGCCTGACGACCGCGGCCTGAGCGCGACGCGCCGTACTACGGCCGGCGGCCCGACAGATCGAGCATCCGCTGTTGCAGCGGTGCGTCGTCGCCGACGGTGCCGCTCGGGCCGGTGCCGAACACGCCGCTGGCGGGAAGCACCTCGGCCAGCGGCGCGAGCGAGTCGAACACCACGGCGACGACGTCGGGATCGAGCTCCTCGTCGGCGCCGATCGCGCGCGCCAGGTCCCACGAGTGGATCGTCAGATCGCCGACGCGGAACCCGAACAGCTGGGTGACCGGCATGTCGAACGCGGGATGCGGGACCACGCGCTCGAACACACCCGGCTGGCCGAACGCCGCGGCCTGCGCGTCGGCGCTGCGCGCGAACGCGCCGAGCGCGTCGTCGCCGAGCGCATCCGGATCGGATGCGGCCGCGATCGCCTCCTCGCGCGTCCCTCCGTGGAGCAACACGTCGGTCATGCGGTTGCCTCCGACGGCGTGGCGCACGAGGTCGTGCACCGTCCACCCCTCGCACGGTGTCGGCGTCGCCCATTGGTCGTCGCGCACCAGGTGCAAGCGCGACTCGAACTGGGCCCGGGCGCGGGAGAGGGTCTCGATCCGATCCATGGGCGCACCTTACGACTCGCGCTGCGACATGTGTCACGCGGGGGCGATCGCGGGCCCCGCCGTCTTCAGCCGCGGGGCCCGTGCTCCGAGAACCTGGCGGGCCGGGTGACCGAGAGAGCCGCAGGACTTGAGCTCGGACGCTTCCGACAACCGCACACTTCGACGGCCACGCGCCCACGGCACCGCGCTCCTCGCAGTGTTCCTGCTCGTGGCGTCGCTCGCCGCCGGCGCCTTCCCGGCGCCCTCCCGCCGGATCGCCGGTGCCGGCCGCCGCGACGCGCACCGGATCGATCCCGCGCCCGAGGTGATGCTCACCATTCCCGGCGAGCTCGCCGAGCGGCGCGAGCTGCCGGTCACGGCGAAGGCGGCCGCCGCGCAGCTGTCGTACCACGGCGGGTACGACGGCATCGGGGTCACCACGGGCACTCCCAAGGTGTACCTCGTGTTCTGGGGATCGCAGTGGGGAAACGCGTCGACCGGTGGCGACGGCTCCGTGCAGCTCTCGGGCGACCCGCAGGGGATCGCGCCGCGGCTGCAGGCGCTGTTCCGAGGGATCGGCTCGGCCGGCGAGCAGTGGTCGGGTGTGATGACCCAGTACTGCGAGGGCGTTGCCGCGGGCTCGACGTCGTGCCCGCCCGGTGCGCCGCACGTCGGGTACCCGAAGGGCGGGGCGCTCGCGGGTGTGTGGATCGACACGCGTGCGCCCGCGCTCACCAACGCGGCACAGTGGCAGCTCGCGAGCGAGGCGACCGCGGCGGCCGCGCACTTCGGCAACACGTCGGCCGGCTCCAACCGGTCGGCGCAGTACGTCGTCGTGTCGCCGAGCGGGACCCACCCCGACGGGTTCAACACGAACAGGAAGACCGGACAGTTCTGTGCCTGGCACACCTTCACCTACTCCAACTACGGCGACCTCGCGTACACGAACCTGCCGTACGTTCCCGACGCGGGTTGGAGCTGCGGCGGGAACTACGTCAACGCCGGGCCCGGCGGAACGCTCGACGGTGTCACGATCGTCGAGGGTCACGAGTACGCCGAGACCCTCACCGATCAGAACATCGGCGGGTGGTACGACGGCGACGGATCCGAGAACGCCGACAAGTGCGCGTGGAACGGTGTGGGCGGTCCCGGCGGGCTCCAGAACGTCGCGTTCTCGACCGGGACGTTCGCGATGCAGGGCACGTGGGCCAACGACGCCGGGGCGTGCCGGATCTCGCGCCCGGTGGGTCTCGCCAACGACTTCTCGCTCACACCTTCGACCGCGTCGCTCGACCTGGTACAGCGCACGGCGGCGCCGATGACGATCAGCACGGCCGTAACGAGCGGGAGCGCCGTACCCGTCGCGCTCCAGCTCGCCGGCCTG
>DATMUX010000558.1:0-6669 GCA_035563695.1 Acidimicrobiia bacterium | reverse complement strand
CCGGCTGCAAGCCCGCCGGTGGACGTCGGTGAAGGACAACCTCGGCTACACCGAGCAGGCCGGCGGCGCCGACGCGCCCCTCACGACCGACCCCGGAGACTCGCGGCTCGACGTGTTCCCCGGTGAGCAGCCGGGGGCGCTGACGACGACGGTCGACGTCGGCGTCGAGCGTGTGCGCGCGACGGCGTACGGGAACACGATCACGTACACACCCGAGGATCGAGCCGCCCGCGCGCTCGACGGCGATCCGCTCACGGCCTGGCGTACCCAGGCGTTCGGCGACGCGCGCGGCCAGCGCCTGCGGATCGATCTCGACGGCCACATCACCACCGATCACGTCGTGCTCACGCAGCCGCTGAACGGTGGCCGCAACCGGTGGATCACCCAAGTGGTGCTCACGTTCGACGACAAGTACCCGGTCACGGTGAACCTCGACGATCGCTCCCGCACCTACTCCGGGCAGACGATCACGTTTCCCCGGCACACGTTCCACACGTTCCAGATCCGCATCACCAAGACGAACGATGCGCGCACCAACATGTTCGGGCAGTCCGACGCGGTCGGTTTCTCCGAGGTCCGCCTGCGCGACGAGCACGCGACGCACGACGTCGGCCTCGTCGAGTACGAGCAGATGCCGAGCGACCTCCTCGACGCGATCGGAGCCGGCAGCGCCGGCCACCCGGTCGTGCTCGTGATGCGGCGCGAGGCCGTGCGACCCGTCCCGCCCCGCACCCAGCCCGACCTGTCGATCGATCGCATCTTCACCCTGCCCTCGCTCCGCACCTTCGCTCTCACCGGCAACGCGACGGTCTCACCGGACGCACCCGACGCGGCGATCGAGCGCGCGCTCGGGATTCCCGGCGCCGCCCGGGGCGGGATCACGGCCTCGGCCAGCGAGTTCCTCCTCGGCTGCCTGGCGTGCCGGGCCGACGCCGCGATCGACGGCGATCCGACCACCGCATGGCAGACGCCTTTCGTCGGCGTGCGCGGGCAGTGGATCGACTACACGACGCCGAAGCCGTTGACCTTCGATCACATGGATCTGCAACTCATCGCCGACGGGCGGCACTCGGTGCCGCGCAGGCTGCGCCTCGACGTCGACGGCGCGACGCGTGAGCTCGACATCCCGCCGATCGCCGACCAGAGCGTTCCGAACGGCACGGTCACCGTACCGCTGCGCTTCCCCGCGGTGACCGGGCGCCACATTCGCGTGACGATCGAGGACGTGCGCGAGGAGCATGCCCACACCTACGCGAGCGCGGCGACGCGGCTCGAGCCGGCCGGCATCGCCGAACTCGGGATCCCGGGGCTGAGCCTGTCGAACGCGCCGACGCGCATCGACACCGGCTGCCGCTCCGATCTGCTCACGATCGACGGACGCGCCGTGCGGGTGCGCATCGTCGGCCCGGCATCGGCCGCGACGGCGACCATGGGGCTCGACGTCATCGCCTGCGACGGACCGGTCACGCTCGGCCCGGGCCGTCACGTGCTCACGACGGCGCGCGGCAAGGACGCGGGCATCTCGCTCGACCGTCTCGTGCTCGCGTCCGGGACGAAGGCCGTGCCGCTCTCCGTCGGCGACGGTCACGTGAGCCTCGGATCCGACGCGTCGCTCGCATCGAGCACGATGCCGTCGATCGTCATCACGCACAACGGGCGCACGACCCTGCGCGCGCACGTGAGCGGCGCGACCCAACCGTTCTGGCTGGTGCTCGGCGAATCGCTGAGCCCCGGCTGGCACGCGCGCATCGTGCACGGATCCGACCTCGGCGCGCCGACACTCGTCGACGGGTACGCGAACGGCTGGAAGGTGACACCGTCAACCGCGTCGTTCGACGTGGTGATGGAATGGACGCCGCAGCGGCAAGTGCGCACCGCGATCTGGATCTCGCTGCTCACGGCGCTGCTGTGCATCGGGATCGTGGCCGTAACCTGGTGGCGCCGGCGAGGACGGCTCGCGACGATCACGGCGCCGCGGTCCGGCGACTCCGACTTCGACCTCGCGCTCGCGTCGGGCGAGCGTGTTCGCCTCTCGCGGCGAGTTCGGGTCCTCGCGCCCATCCTCGCCGGGACGCTGGGAGCGCTGATCGTCACGCCATGGGTCGGCGTGTTGATCGCGGCTGTGGTCGCGTGCGCGGCGTGGTCGCCCGCGTGGCGCGACGTCGTGCGTGTGGTGCCCGGCGCGTTGCTCGCGCTGTGCGGTCTCTACATCGCGGTCCAGCAGTACCGCTACGACTTCCCGTCGGTCTTCGAGTGGCCCACCGTGTTCCCTCGGGCCCGGACGGTCGCGTGGATTGCCGTCGCACTCATCGCCGCAGATGTCATCATCGAGGTGCTGGCGGCCCGCTCCGGGCGGGCGCGGGCCGCCGACCCCCCCGCGAATATCCCGGCGGACGGCGATCCCGCACCGTCATAATTGCTCGTGCTCCAGGTACGGAACCTTGCGGTCGAGGTCGGGGGTCGCATCACGCTCAGTGATGCGTCGTTCTCGCTCGCGCCCGGCGACAAGGTCGGGTTGGTGGGGCGCAACGGGGCAGGCAAGACGTCGATGCTGAAAGTGCTCGCCGGGGAGGCGCCGGCCGCGCACGGTGTCGTCGTGCGCCCCGCGTCGCTCGGCTATCTCGCTCAGGACCCGCCGCGCCGCGGGGCGGGTGTCGACGGGACGGCGCTCGCCCACGCGCTCTCCGGCCGCGGGCTCGACGCGCAGATGCATCGGATCGAGGAGCTGCGCGCGCGTGTCGCCGCCGATCCGTCGGATCGCAACGTGAAGGCATTCTCGAACGCCGAGGATGCGTTCCGGGCGCAGGGAGGGTACGCGGCGGAATCGGAGGTCCGGCGGATCGCGGCGGGACTCGGGCTGGGCGCCGATCGCCTCGACTTGCCGATCGCCGCACTCTCGGGTGGGGAGCGGCGGCGCGTCGAGCTGGCGCGCATCCTGTTCGCGGGGAGTGAGCTCCTGTTGCTCGACGAGCCGACGAACCACCTCGACGTCGACGCCAAGACGTGGCTCATGGGGTTCCTGCGCTCGTTCCGCGGCGCGTTGCTGGTGATCAGCCACGACCTCGGCCTGCTCGACCAGGCGATCACGCGTGTGCTGCATCTCGACGAGGGCGAGTTGGTCGAGTATCGGGGTACGTATTCGCAGTATCTCGTCGCCCGGCGCGCCGACGAGGAGCGGCACGCGAAGATCGCCGCCCGCCAGGACGCGGAGATCAGGCGCCTGCGGACCCTCGCCGACTCGATGCGCCACCAGACCGAGAAGCGGGCGCGCACCGCCAAGACGCTCGACCACCGCGTCGAGAAGCTCGAGAGCCGGCGCGTCGAGGCGAGGCGATCCGAGCGCACCTTGCAGGTGAAGCTGCCCGAGCCGCCGCACGCGGGGCGCGTCGTGCTCGAAGTCGTCGATCTCGCCAAGGCATTCGGGCCGAAGGTCGTGTTCGAGGACGTGACCTTCGACGTCGGGCGCGGGGAGCGGCTGCTCGTGCTGGGCCTGAACGGCGCGGGCAAGACCACGCTGTTGCGGTCGATCGTCGGCGTGCTCGAGGCGGATCTCGGCGAGGCGCGCCTCGGCCACCAGGCATCGCTCGGCTACTACGCGCAGGAGCACGAGGGAATCGGCGCGGGCCGGACCGTCCTCGACCACATCCGCGAGGAGTCCGGGCTCGCCGACCAGTACCTGCGCGGCCTGCTCGGCATGTTCGGGCTGCGGGGCGACATCGTGTTCCAGGACGCGGGCACGCTCTCGGGCGGTGAGAAGACGAAGCTTGCGCTGGCGATGCTCGTCGCGGGGCGCCACAACCTGTTGCTCCTCGACGAGCCCACGAACAACCTCGACCCGCCGTCACGCACCGCGATCGGCCACGCGTTGCGCGCGTGGAAAGGCGCGATGGTCGTCGTGAGCCACGACGCCGAGTTCGTCGCCGAGCTCGAGCCCGATCGCGTGCTCCTCATGCCCGACGGTGTCGTCGACCACTGGTCGGACGATCTGCTGGAGCTCGTCGAGCTCGCCTGACCCGCCCCGCGCCGCGAACTTGCGTGGCAGAACCCCCGTATAGGACTCTCGGCCACGCAAGGTTGGGCGGATGGGGAGCGACGGAAGCGATGCGGTGGCGCCGGTGGTCGGGAACGAGTGTGCTGGTCGCCGGGTTGCTGGTCGTTGCGGCCGCGTGCAGCTCCGGCGGGGGTGCGAAGACCGCTCCGACGACCGGCAGGTCCACGGCCACGTCCGACACCTCGCTCGGCCAGGGTGTCACCGCGCACACGATCAAGCTCGGCGTCCTGATGATCGACTTCCCGTGTCTGAACAAGCTGAAGGTGTACGACTCGGCGCGTCCGGATCAGGAGAAGACGTACCGGATCTTCATCGACCAGATCAACAACGCGGGCGGGATCAACGGTCGCACCATCGAACCGGTGTTCAAGACGTATTGCCCGATCAACAACACGGGTGAGCTCGCGGCGTGCACGTCGCTCACCGACGATCAACACGTCTTTGCGGTCGTCGGCATCTTCTACGATCCGAGTGGCGACGCCCAGCTGTGCTTCGCCAAGCGGCACCACACGATCGTCGTCGCCGACTCCCTGACGGAGGCGTTGATCAAGAAGGCTCCGCCGGGGTTGTTGCTGACACCGAACATCGCGTCGGAACGGAGAGTCCGTGTCATCCTCTCGTTGTTGAAGCAGGAGGGAACGCTCGCGGGCAAGAAGGTTGCCGTCGTGACCGACCCGGCCGACAAACCCATCGCCGCGGAGATCGAAGGCGCATGCCCGCACGATTCCGGCACCACGCGCCTGTGCGACCTCGGTGTGGCCCGCGGCACCGACGGCGTGCTCTCGGTGGCCGACGCCGACACGACCCGGCCCCAGGCCCAGCTCGACAGCCTGATCGAGCGCTGGAAGGGCGACGGCACGAACGCCGTGCTGTTCGTGGGCTCGGCCGTCGACGCGAAGCAGTTCGTCGAGAAGATCAAGAAGTCCTTCCCCGGCATGCTGTTGCTCGCCGACAACACGAACCTGCTCGACCAAGGTCGCGAGGAACAGAAGGACCACGTCTCGCCGAATCCGTACACGGGCTCGATCACCGCGGAGGGTCAGACCGGTGTCGAACACACTCGCACGCCGCACTTCACCTTCTGCCGCGACATCTTCGAGAAGGCGACGAACACGAAGGTGCCTTCACCGAACGTGATCGTGAGGCTGCCCGACGGGCTGCAGAACGACATCTACGGTGAGGTGGAGGACGCGTGCTTGTTCCCCAACTTCTTCGCGGCGATCGCGAAGAAGGCGGGCCAGTACCTGAACGACACGACCTGGGTGCAGGCGGTGAACACCTACGGGTCGATCGAGGACATGAACACGCTCTACGCGTCGATCCACGAGGGCAAGTACGACGCCGACGACACGTACGGTCTCGTCGCCTTCGATCCGACGATCGGCGCCGACGGCGACTGGAGCCACGTCACACCCGTGCGCAACGTCACGGGTTCGTGACGGGTGCGGAGCTACGTCGACGCGGCTGCGTTCGATCGCTGGATCGCGCGCTCGTCGGTCCCGAGGTACGACGCGATCACCGCGGGGTCCGAGCGGACCGCTTCCGGAGCACCTTCGGCGATCACGGCTCCCGCTTCCATGCAGTAGATACGGTCACTGATCGACAGGATCAACGGAAGGTCGTGCTCAACCACCACGAGGGTCGCGTCGAGCTCGTGTTGCACGCGCTTGATCAGCGGGCCGAACGCCTCGGCCTCGCGCTGGGCGACCCCGGCCGTCGGCTCGTCGAGACACAGGACCCGCGGCGCGACGGCGAGCACCGACGCGAGCTCGACGATGCGGCGGGTCCCGGTCGACAGCTCGGCGACGAAGCGGTCGGCGTAACGGCCGAGCCCGAGGAAGTCGATGAGGTCGGCGGCGTCGGCCCGCTTGCGGCGTTCCTTCGGGAACGACCAGTAGAGCAGCGAGCCCCAGAACGGCGTGCGTTCACGCGCTTCGAGCGCGAGCTGCACCGTCTCGCGAACCGTGAGCTCGGGGAAGAGCGTCGCGGCCTGGAACGTGCGGCCGAGACCGACACGCGCCCGGGTATGGGCCGGCATCCCCGTGAGGTCGCGGCCCATGAGGTGCACCGAGCCGTGGCTGTGCACGTACCCACCGATCGCGTTCAACAACGTCGACTTGCCCGCGCCGTTGGTGCCGATGAGGCCGACGACCTCACCGGGCTCGGCCCGGAAGTCGACGCCGTCGACCGCGACGAGTCCCCCGAAGCGAACGGAGAGACCACGGGTCGCGACGATGCTGCCGTCGTCGTTGAGGACCACAGGTGGCGGCGCGACCCGCGCGAGCGCGCGTGGAGGCGCGGTGACCGTCTTGGCCGGCTCCTCCGGGAGCCGGCGCTCGATCCGGCGCAACATGATGCCCCGCAGCCAATACGCGATCTGCATGAAGCCGCCCGGGATGTACAACAAGATGATTAGCAGGCCGATGCTCGACGTGAACAACGGCACGGTCTCGTTGTTCGGCCAGAACGCGGGCAGCCCGACGACCCACAACGCGCCGATGACCGCGCCCGCGAGGCTGCCGAGACCTCCGATCACGGCCATCGACACCAGCCTGAGCGAGTCGTCGACCGTGAAGAAGCGTTCGCCGTATCCGATGACGACGACCGTTGCGCCGAGC
>DATMUX010000557.1:0-7265 GCA_035563695.1 Acidimicrobiia bacterium | reverse complement strand
GAGCTCGCCTCCGACACGCTCGCCGATCTCGAAGGGCTGACGCACAACCTCCCCGCGCGGGCGATCGCGAGCTACGAGGTGATCAACCTGTTGCGCGTGTCGCGGACGATCGTCGCGGCGGCGCAGGCGCGTGAGGAGTCGCGGGGCGCGCACACCCGCTCCGACTTCCCGAACACGGCCGACGCGCTCGCCGGCCGCTTCGTGGTGCGCGGGAGCGCGGCGCCGGTGTTCGTCGCGCTGCCGCCCGTCGCCGTCGGACGGGCCCGATCGTGACCTCGCTCGACGCGCCTCGACCGGTAGTGCGGCGGCTCGTCGAAGACGCGCTGGCCGAGGACTTCGGCATTCTCGGCGACATCACGTCGATCGCGTGCATCGGTGAGGATCAGACCGCGGCCGCGGTGTTCGTCGCGCGCGGCGAGGGCGTGCTCGCGGGGACCGCCTTCGCGACCGAGACGTTCCGTCAGCTCGACGGGAACGTCGACATGAAGTGGAGCGTCCGCGACGGCGAATCGGTCGAAGGAGGCGTGCACCTCGGGCGAGTGTCGGGATCCCTGCGCACGATCCTCGCCGGCGAGCGCACCGCGCTCAACTTCTTGTGTCACTGCTCGGGCGTCGCGAGCTTGACGCGCAGCTACGTACGCGCCGCCCGGGGCAAGGTCAGGATCCTCGACACGCGCAAGACGCTCCCCGGGTTGCGGGCCGCGCAGAAGGCCGCGGTTCGCGCCGGCGGCGGTTTCAACCATCGCGACTCGCTGAGCGATGCCGTGCTGATCAAGGACAACCACTTGGCGGCGCTCGGCCTCGCCAAGGCGGTCGAGCGGGCGCGGTCGCGCTGGCCGGGCCGGTTGATCGAGGTGGAGTGCGACTCGCTCGAGCAGGTGATCGAAGCGCGTGATGCGCAGGTCGACCGCGTGCTCGTCGACAACATGACGCCCGCACAGGTTGCCGAAGCGGTCACGCTGCTCGAGGGCCGCGCGAAGGTCGAGGTCTCGGGCGGCATCACGCTCGAGACGGTCGGCGCGTATTCCGATTCGGGCGCCGACTTCATCTCCGTCGGGGCGCTCACGCACTCGGTGCCGGCGTTCGACATCGGCCTGGACATGTTGTGAGTTGCTCTGCACTTCAGTATCCCGGTATCCCGGCGCCGAGTGAGGGCGACAAGAAAACATGCTCTTGACCATCGACGCCGGAAACACCCAGACGGTGGTCGGTCTGTTCTCGGACGCCGAGCTGGTCGACCACTGGCGCATCGCGACCGTCGCGGAGCGGACGTCGGACGAGCTCGCGCTGATGGTCCAGCAGTTCCTCGGGTTCCACGGGTTCTCCTTCGACGATTCGATCACGGGCGTCGCGATCTCGTCCGGGGTGCCGCGAGTGACCGCGGAGCTGCGGCAGATGACCGAGCGGTACTTCGGCTTCCCCGCACTCGTCCTCGAACCGGGCGTGCGCACCGGGATGCCGATCCTCTACGACAATCCGAAGGAGGTCGGTGCCGACCGGATCGCGAACGCGGTCGGCGCGTACGACCTCTACGGCGGACCGACGATCGTCGTCGACTTCGGCACGGCCACGACGATCGAAGCGGTGAGCGACAAGGGTGAGTATCTGGGCGGCGCGATCTTCCCCGGCGTCGAGATCTCGATGGATGCGTTGTTCGGCCGCGCCGCGGGGCTCCGCCGGGTCGAGCTCGTCGAGCCCAAGCACGTGATCGGCAAGTCGTCCGCCGAGTCGATCCAGTCGGGCATGCTCTACGGGTTCAGCGCGCAGGTCGACGGTCTCGTCGACCGCTTCGTCGCCGAGCTCGGACCGTGCGCGGTCATCGCGACGGGCGGTTTGGCCGAGTCGATCATCCCGCACTCGCGTACGGTGCAGCACTACGAGCCGTGGCTGACCCTCTACGGTTTACGGATCATCTTCGAACGGAATCGGTGAACGAGTGACGGCAGAGACCGGCGACGAGTTCCGGGCACGGCTCGGAAAGGTCGACGACATCCGCGCCCGCGGCGACGATCCCTACCCCGTGCGCTTCGACCGGACCCACACGCTGGCCGAGGTGCGAGAGCACTGGGACGATAAGGTCGACGTTGGTGCGTCGACCGACGACGTCGTCCGCGTCGCGGGCCGGGTGCTGCTCGAGCGCCGGCAGGGCAAGTTGATCTTCGCGAACATCCGCGACGGCAGCGACACGCTCCAGCTGTTCGTGAGCAAGGGTGATCTCGGTGACGATGCCTTCGCCCGGTTCGCCGACGAGATCGAGCGCGGCGATTGGGTCGGTGTGACCGGCGCCGTGATGAAGACCAAGCTCGGCGAGCTCTCGGTGAAGGTCTCGTCGTTCGTGCTCTTGTCGAAGTCGTTGCGCCCGCTGCCCGAGAAGTGGCACGGCCTGGCCGACACCGACACGCGCTACCGGCAGCGCTACGTCGACCTGATCGCCAACGACGACGCGCGCCGCGTGTTCGATGTTCGCTTCGCCACCGTCGCCGCGATCCGCCGGTTCCTGCACGCACACGGCTACGTCGAGGTCGAGACGCCCGTGCTGCACCCGATTCCCGGCGGGGCCACGGCCCGGCCCTTCGTCACCCACCACAACGCGCTCGAGATGGAGCTCTACCTCCGGATCGCCCCGGAGCTGTACCTCAAGCGCCTGATCGTCGGCGGCTACGACCGGGTATTCGAGATCGCGCGGGTGTTCCGCAACGAAGGCCTCGATACGCGCCACAATCCCGAGTTCACGATGCTGGAGCTGTACGAGGCCTTTGCCGATTACCACGACATGATGCGACTCACCGAGCAGCTCGTGGCCGAGGCGGCTACCGGCGCGATCGGGACGACCGAGGTCGAGTGGGACGGCGCGACCGTCGATCTCACGCCGCCCTTCGAGCGCCGTACCCTCGTCGACCTGGTCAAGGAGCACGCGGGCGTCGACGTACACCCGAGCCGGTCGCGCGAGGAGCTGCGGTCGACGTGCGACGCGCTCGGGGTGCCGTACGAGCCGTCGTGGGGCCCGGGGAAGCTGGTGCTCGAGATCTACGAGAAGACCACTGAGGCGCAGATCACCGGACCGACCTTCGTCTGCGACTACCCGCGCGAGGTTTCGCCGCTGGCGCGCGCGCACCGCGACGACCCCACCGTGACGGAACGCTTCGAGCTCATCGTGCGCGGGCGCGAGCTCGCCAACGCGTTCAGCGAGCTCAACGATCCCGTCGAGCAGCTGCGCCGCTTCGAGGCGCAAGCGACGTTGAAGCAGCTCGGCGACGTCGAGGCCCACGGCGTCGACGCCGACTACGTGCGCGCGCTCGAGTACGGACTGCCGCCGACCGGGGGCATGGGTCTGGGGATCGATCGCCTCGTGATGGTGCTCGCGGGCGTGACGTCGATCCGGGAAGTGATCCTGTTCCCGCACCTCCGGCCCGAAGCAGGTGTCTCGTGACCGCGCGTGTGCTCGTTACCGGCATGGGCGGTCACATCGGCACGCGCGTCGCGCAGCGCCTCGAGGACCGGTCGTGGGTCGACGAGATCGTCGGCGTCGACTTCGTGCCGCCGCGGCGGCGCCTGCGCCGCGCCGAGTTCCGGCGGATCGACCCGCGCGAGCGCGACCGTCTCGCGACGTTCGTCGAGGAATTCGCGCCGACCGTCGTCGCCCACTTCGGTGTGTACGAGCCGGCCGCCCGCATGACGCCCGCGTCGGCGCGCGAACGTACCGAGCTGAGCGCGCTCGCGACGCTCGGCGCCGCGGCGCGCACCGGGAAGCTCGAGTACATCGTCGTGCGCAGCGGTCTCGAGGTCTACGGGCCGCGCTCGCCGCGCGCGTCCGTACCCGACGAGGAGCTCGTTCCGGTGCCGAGTACCGCGTTCGGGCGCACGCTGCTCGCCGTCGAGGGCGCGGCGAAGGGCGTCTCGCTGCGCACCGGCGTGCCGTTCGCCGCGTTGCGCTACGCGCCGATCGTCGGTTCGCACACGCCGAGCCCGTTGGGAAGGCTGCTGCGCCTGCCCGTGGTACCGGTCAGCGCGATCGCCGATCCGCCGTTCATGCTCCTGCATCCCGACGACGCCGCCGACGCGATGGTCGCCGCGATCGAGCGGCGCCTCGCCGGACCGTGCAACGTCGTCGGACCGGGCGCCGCCACGCCGTGGCAGGCCGCGCGTCTGGGGAGCCGGGTCCCGCTCCCGATCCCGCCCGGCTTGTGGGGTCCGGCGATGCGCGCCGCCGAGATCGCGGGCGCCGCGATCGCGCCACACGTCGTCGAGCTCCTGCGCCACGGCCGCACCGGCGACGGCAGCCGCGCGCGCGACGAGCTCGGGCTCACGCGCCTCATTCCCACGCAAGACGTGTTGCGGGAGCTCTTCGAATGGGCCGATGTCGTGGCGATCCCGACGAGCCGGGAGCAGGTCGCGTGACCGCGCAGGTGAACGCGCTCGATGTGCTCGACGCCGATCGTGTCGCCAAGCCCGAGGCGCCGCTCCGAGCGGTGCGGCGGCGCGCGTCCGGGCGGTATCCCGTCGATCCGTTCGGGCTCGATCCGCAGATCGCCGACTTGTGCGTTCCGCTCTTCACGCTCGCGGTGCGCGTGCAGGTGAGCGGGGGTGAGCACGTGCCCGATCGCGGGCCCGCGGTGATCGTCGCGAACCGAGGCTTCGGGATCGCGGAGCCCGCGGCGCTGAGCGGCGCCGTGCTGCGCTCCACCGGCCGGCGCCTGCGCGTCGTGGGTGCACCGGCCTGGCCGTTCGTCGGCGCCGTGACGCGGCGGCTCGGCGCAATCGCGAGCAGCGAGAGCGACGTGGCGGCCGCGTTGCGCTCGGGACACCTCGTCGGCGTGCCGCTCGCGCCGACCGGGTTGCGTACGGGTGCGGGTGCCGCGCCGCTCGCGGTCGCGCCCGCCGTGACCCACGCGCCGATCGTTCCCGCGGCCGTGAAGCCCGTCGGACGTTTGGGCAGCGTCATCGGCTCGTGGCACGTGCGGTTCGGGCCCCTCGTCACGCTGCCCGAGACTTACGATCCCGACGACCCGCTCGCCGCGGCCCGGTTCGCGGACGCGATGCGCGCCGCGGTCCGTGCCTTGCTCGACATCACGTAAGCGCTCGGTAACCTTCCTCCATGGGCTCGGTCATCGTCACGGACGACGGGATCCGGATCGCGTACAGCGTGTGGGGACGCCGCGACGGTACGCCGATCGTCCTCGTCCAGGGCCTCGGCGTCGACGGTCGCGGCTGGGCGCTGCAGCGGGGCGCGTTCGGACGCAAGCACCGTTGCATCGCGCCCGACAACCGCGGGACCGGCCAATCGGACGCGCCGGCGGGACCGTACGACCTGGCGCGCATGGCCGGCGACGTCGTCGCGGTTCTCGACGACGCGGGCATCGAGCGCGCGCACGTCGTCGGCGCGTCGATGGGTGGTGTGATCGCGCAGATCGTCGGCGTGCTCTACCCCGATCGTGTGCGCTCGCTGACGCTCGCGTGCACGGCGTGCCGGCATCACGACTGGCGGCGTGAGCTGCTGGCCGAGTGGGCGAACGTCGTGAACGAGCGGGGCATGCCCGGGTTGATGGACGACGGCATGCGCTGGCTCATCGGCCCCCGCCTGCAACGACGGTTCGGCGTGTTCGTGAACGTGCTGGCCCGCGTGCTCATCCAGACGAAGCCGCACGCCTTCGTCGCGCAGGTCGACGCGATCCTGGACGCGACCGACGAGTTGCGCTACGAGCTGCCGAACGTCGCGGTGCCGACACTGGTGATCACGGGCTCGCAGGACACGCTCACGCCGTTGGGCGACGCCGAGGAGCTCGCCGAGCTGATCGGCACCGCGCGGCTCTACGTGCTGCGCGGCGCGGCGCACGGCCTCATGGCCGAGGCCCCGAACGCGTTCAACGACGTCGTGCTGCGCTTCCTCGACGAGGTCGACGCCCGGGACGCGCCCGCCGCGCCCGAGGCCGAGTCCGCCTGACGTCGCCCTCCCCGAATGCCCTCCCCGAATGCCATCTCGGTTGGTGGTCACGATTGTGGCCACATATGGCCGAAATCGTGACCACGGCCGTTGCCACGGCTGGGGCATCGTGTCGGGAACGCGTCAGCGAACGGGTGCGGGCGGCGCGAGGTGGTGCTCGCGCCACCACGTGATGCGGCCGTCGTCGCCGAACCGGCACACCGAAAGGCCGCGCCACTCGATCAGCGCGCCGTCGTCGCGCCGGCGGGCGCGGATCGTCCAGTCGGCCAGCGCGACGGGCGAATGCTCCTCGAACGCGAGGTGGTGCACGTCGAACGACACGGGCTCGGCCCACGCGAACCCGCCCGCGACCAGCTTCGCGTACTGGTCGCGCCCCTCGACGACACCCGTCGGCAGCTCGATCACCATGTCCGGCGCCCAGCAGTCGACGTACGCCTCGAGGTCGGCCGCCAGCCACGCGTCGACCCGTCGCCGGAACGTCGCGCGCCGGGCGTCGCTCACGACGAGCGCTGCACCAGCCCGTTGACGAGCGTGCGGAGACGGTCGCACACGTCGGCGTCGAGCTCGGTCGCCCCCGCGAGCGCCTCGGAGGCCTTCGCCGCATGGGTGCGGGCGACCGTGATCGACGCGTCGACGACCTCGGGAGTGGCGATCAGGTCGACCGCGTGCGCCACCTGCGACCATTCGAGCTTGCGGCCGAGCAGCGCGCGCAGGTCGGTCGACTTCGCGAGCGCGTAGATCACCGGCAGCGTGTACACGCCCTCGTGCACGTCGTTGCCCGTGGGCTTGCCCAGCTCGGCCTCGGTGCGCGTCACGTCGAGCACGTCGTCGACGACCTGGAAGCACATCCCGAGGTGGTGCCCGAACTGCGTGAGCGCGTCGAGGGAATCGGCCGACACGTCGCTCACCATCCCGCCGATGCGGCATGCCGTTGCCATCAGCGACGCGGTCTTGCCCTCGATCGACGAGAGGTACGCCTCCTCCGAGCGCTCGACGTCGAACAGGTGCTGCAGCTCGAGCACTTGCCCGCGACACAGCTCGCCGATCGTCGAGGCGAGCAGCGCGGCAACGTCGGCACCCAACGAAGCTGCAAGAGAGGACGCCTGCGCGAGCAGGAAGTCGCCCGCGAGGATCGCCACGATGTTCGACCAGCGCGCGTTCACCGACGGAACGCCGCGGCGCGTCTCGGCCTCGTCGATCACGTCGTCGTGATACAGCGAGCCGAGGTGGACGAGCTCGACCGCCGCGCCGCCGGTGACGGCGTCGGGCGTCGCAGGAGCGCCGGCGCCGCGGGCCGCGTACCCCGCGCACAGCGCGAGCGTCG
>DATMUX010000556.1:0-3457 GCA_035563695.1 Acidimicrobiia bacterium | reverse complement strand
GGGGGTCGGCCGCGGCAACCGCGGCCGCGCTGGCCAACGCATCGTCGGCTTCGTACTCCACCATCGCCCACACGGCCACGCCCAGGGCCCGCAGCGCATCCTCCAGCCACGGGAACTGCGCGAGCAGCACCGGAGCGACGCCCGCGCCCGTCTTGTAGGTCTCCCACATGTCGTTGCGGAATGACTCGATCACGTGATCGGTCGCGACGCCGACGTGGGTCGCACCCTCTTCGAGCATCGCCATGATCGACATGACGACGGCCCGAGTGGCGCCTACCTCCACGCCGTCGCCGTCGCGGTGCCCCGGTCGCGGCGCGTGGAACTGGCGGAACAGCTCGTAGGTCCCGTCGACGAGATGGACTCGCACGGACGGAGCCTTGCACATGTGACCGACGTCACCCCCGGTTGGTGAAGCTCGTCACCCACGCTTCACCGGCCCCCTCGGCGTGCCGAGCCTCGTGTCCATGGCAGGCCACACGCTCCCGGATGCGGACCGAGCCGCGCTGGCCTTCAGCTTGTTGCCCACCCGGACGGCCGACCTCGTCAACCGGCGCCTGACGGTCGCCGAGCGCAAGCGGCTGCGAGAGGGGCTCACCCGCACACGCGACGCCACCGACGCCGAGCGCCACGCCGCGTTCCGGGCGCTCGCCACCGCCGTACGCAACGGCATGGACTGGCCGGCCCCGGCCGCACACGACGAGGCCGACTGCCCGTTCACCGCGATCGCCGCGCACCCGCGCAGCGACGTCGTCGACATCCTCGAGCGCGTTGCGGTCCGGGAGCCGCTCGAGGTCGCGGTGACCTTGTGCCACCTCGAGCCGTTCGTGCGCGACGCACTGTGGGAACGCCTGTCCCCCGCGACCTGTTCGATGGTGACGTCGCGGCTCAAGGAAGTGCATCTTGTGAGCCTGGCCCAGACGAGCAAGTACGCGAGCGACATCAACGCCCGGCTCGCCCGCTCCATCCGGTACTCGGGCCGCATTCACGCCTGAGCGCGTGTTCGCTACGAGCGCGCGATCGCGACGGGCTCCGCGCGCGGGTCGAGTTGGACGACGAGCTCGCGCACCGGAACCACCTCGCGCAGTTCGAGCAGCAACTGCTGGACGCAGACGAACACGCACACGGCGCCGAACACGTGGAACCCGACGAGCAGGGCCGGGATCTCCTCGAAGTACTGCACGTAGCCCAGGACACCTTGGGCCGCCATCACCGCGATCGTGACCGACGCGACGGCGAGGACGCGGTGCGACGCACGCGCGCGTACCAGCCTGACCACGAGCACGAGCGTGAGCACGACGAGCACGTCGACCGACGCGCCGTGGACACGGGCAACATCGCCGAGCGGCCAGCCCAGACGGCGCGCTTGCGCATCGCCGCCGTGCGGTCCGGCGGCCGTCACCAGCGTTCCCATGATCAGCACCCAGATCGTCAACGCGTACACGGCGCGGGCGAGCGCGAACACGCGCGTGGGGACGATCGGCCGGCGAGGACCGTCGGGCTCCCCCGCCCGCCGGTGCATCACGAGCGCGATCCCGACCAGCGCGATCGCGAGCAGGAAGTGACCGGTCACGCTCACCCACGCGAGCTTCACGCGTACCGAGATGCCGCCGAGCACGGCTTCGGCCCAGAACAATCCGAACAGCACCCAGCCGAGCTGCACGAGATCGCGCCGCCGCGGCCGCCGCCAGTACGCACCGAGCAGTGCGAGGGCGATCGGAATGCCGATCGCGCCCGAGAAGATCCGGTTCAGCTGCTCGATCGCGGCGTGGTGGCTCGAGACGTCGACGAGCTTGGTTGCGCTGCAGTTCGGCCAGTCGGCGCACCCGAGCCCGGAGTTCGTGAGCCGGACGGTCGCGCCGCTCACGATGATCGCCACTAGCAGGACGACGTTGACCAGTGTCAGGCGGCGGAAGGCGTCGGGCGAGAGCCGAGGCGCGCGCATACGGCGGCCAGTGTACGGAGACGGCTCCCGGCGGCTGCGATCGCCGGCGAAGGCAGTTGCGCCGGACCGGGTCCGTGCGGTCGACTGCACCCGTGACCGCGACACCGCAGTACGACGAATTCGGCTTCTTCCACGAGAACGCGCAGGAGTACGACATCGCGTGGAACGGTCCCCCGGCGGTTCGGCGCGCCGAGGTCGACGCGGGCGGCGGGCAGCGCATCAGTGCGCTCGTGTGGGGCACGTCGGCGCCCGAGCTCGTGCTGCTGCACGGCGGCGCGCAGAACGCGCACACGTGGGACACCATGGCGCTCGCGCTCGACCGCCCGCTCGTCGCGATCGACCTGCCCGGCCACGGCCATTCCTCGCACCGCGACGATCACGCGTACTGGCCCACCGAGAACGCGCGGGCGGTCGAGCACGCGGTGCGCGCGCTCGCGCCCGACGCCCAGGTCGTCGTCGGGATGTCGCTGGGCGGTCTGACCGCGCTTGCGCTCGCCGACCGGGCGCCCGAACTGGTGCGCCGGCTCGTGCTCGTCGACGTGACCCCGGGCGTGAACCGCGAGAAGTCGACCGCGATCGCGAACTTCATCGACGGACCCGAATACTTCTCGAGCTTCGACGAGATCCTCGATCGGACGATCCAGTTCAACCCGACGCGCACCGAGTCGTCGCTGCGGCGCGGCGTCATGCACAACGCGATCGAGGTCGACGACGGGCGGTGGCGGTGGCGCTACGACCTGCCGCGGCGCGGATCCGGCGACGGCGAATTGGGCACGATCATGCCCGGACTCGACGAGCTGTGGGATGCCGTCGGGCGTGTGAAGGTGCCGCTCCTCCTGGTGCGCGGCTCGACGTCTCCCGTCGTCGACGACGACGACGTCACCGAGCTGCTCCGGCGGAAGCCCGATGCGCGCGTGGTCCTCGTCGACGGCGCCGGACACAGCGTGCAGGGCGACCGGCCGATCGAGCTCGCGGAGATCTTGCGAGAATTGTCGTAGCCGGCGACTAGGTTCCCCGGATGCTCGAGGAGCTCCCGGGCACGTTCGCGTCGACCCGCGATGCGCTGCACGCGCTCGCCGAACACGTGCTCGCGCGGGCGCGGTACGAGGCCGAAGGCCGTATCGGGCTGGTGCCGGCCGACGGGGGCTTCGGGACGCCGGTGTTCGGCGATGGCGAGCGAGTCCGCGTCGACGGCACCGAGCTGGTGCAGGAGCGGCCGGGCACGTCGACGCGCATCGGTATCACGACGCTCGGCGCCGCCGCCCGGTTCGTCGGCGCGCCGCTCGGTGCCCCCGACGTGTACACGCCCGCGACCGCGTGTGACCGCGACGCACCGCTCGCCGTCCGCGCCGATGCGGCGCGCGTGCTCGCCGAGTGGCTCGCGTTCGCGTCGTCGCTCCTCGAGGAGTTGCGCGGGAGCTACGCGCGTCACGCGCCGTCACTGGCGACGCTGTGGCCCGAGCACTTCGATCTGTCGTGCGCGATCGGCCGCGCGGACGCGGGGAACGGCGCGAA
>DATMUX010000555.1:0-3652 GCA_035563695.1 Acidimicrobiia bacterium | reverse complement strand
GGTGATGCCGGGCGCCTGGATCTCGAGGCGGCGCAGGTTGTCCTGCGGGATCGGGCCCTTGCCGTCGACGGGCACGCCCAGCGGGTTCACCACGCGGCCGAGCAACGCGTCGCCGACCGCGATCGACAGGATGCGGCCCGTCGCGGTAACGAGCTGTCCCTCTTCGACGGCCTCGGCGTGGCCGAGGATGACGGCACCGATCAGCTCTTCCTCGAGGTTCAGCGCGAGGCCGAGCGCGCCTCCTTCGAACTCGAGGAGCTCGTTCACGGCGGCGTTGGGCAGCCCGGAGACGCGTGCGATGCCGTCGCCGACCTCGAGCACGCGCCCGACTTGCGCCAGCTCGACCCCGGGGCGGAAGCCCTCGGCGCTCTTGCGCAGGACGGCCGCGATGTCGGCGGCGTCGATCGTCAGCTCTGCCACTGCTTCCTCCGCTCTGTCGGGCCGCTCGGCGCGCGCCTCACAGTGTCTCCTTCAACTGGTCGAGACGGTGACGGACGGTGCCGTCGATCACGGTGTCGCCGATGGTCGCAACGAGCCCACCGAGCACGGTCGGGTCGACGACGACCTTCACCTCGACGTTCTTGCCGGTCGCCCGACTCAGTGCCTGCGCCAGGCGCTGCTGCTGGGCCTCGTCGAGCGGCGACGCGGAGCGCACCTCGGCGAGCTCGTGCTCGCGCGTCAACGCCGCCAGCTCCACGAACCGCTGCACGATCGCGGGGAGGTCGTGACCCCGGCCCGACCCGACGATGAACGCGGCCAGCGCGCGCGTCGTCTGCAGCGAGCGGTTCTCGAGCAGCTCGTCGACGATCGCGGCGCGGCGGTCGGCGGGCAGTCCCGGGTTCGACAACGCCATGCGCAGCTCGTCGTTGCCCTCCACGATGCGCGAGAACCGGAAGAGCTCGTCTTCGATGTCGCCCACGCGGTCTTCAGCTTGCGCGATCTCGAGCAGCGCGTGCGCGTATGCGTCGATGCGATCGGCCATGTCGTCAGTTGCTCCTGCCCACCTGGTCGATGAAGCTGTCGACGAGCTGGCGGTTGGTGTCGTCGTCGAGGTTGCGTTCGACGATGCGACCCGCGAGATCGATCGACAGCGCCGCGACCTCGGACCGCAGCTGCGAGAGCGCCTGGTTGCGCTGGTTCGCGATGTCGGCCTGGGCCCGCTGGCGGATCTCGTTCGCCTCCTCCTCGGCCCGCGCGAGCAGATCACGCCGGACGGCCTCGGCCGACTGGCGCCCTTCCTCGATGATGCGTCCGGCCTCGTTGCGGGCGTCGGCGATCTGGGCGACGTACTGCGCCTTCTCCGACTCCGCCTCGGTCCGGGCATTCTCCGCCGACTCGAGGTCGTTGCGGATGCGGTCCTCACGCGCCCGCTCCATGTTCTTGATCGCGGGAACGCCCCACTTCCACATGGCGACGAGCAGCACCAAGAACGCGAGGGAGCCCCAGATGATCTCGTTGTTCTCGGGCTTGAGCGGCGACGGCGCCTTCTGGCAGTCGTCGATCGTGCCGCCGTTCGCGAGCTTGTCGTAGCACTCTTTCGCAGCATTGTTCGCGAACTTCGGTGAGGTCTCGGCCGCGAACGCCGGTGACGCGACGAACAACGACGCGACGACGATGCCCAGCGCGGCGAACACTGCGCGTTTGCGATTCCGCATCACTGCGCTCCTAACCGGAGATGATGAAGGCGAGAACGAATCCGAACAGCGCGAGCGCCTCGGTGAACGCGATACCGAGGAACATCGTGGTGCGCACCGTGCCGGCCGACTCGGGCTGTCGAGCCATCGCGGTGATGGCGTTGCCGACCACGAGGCCGATGCCGATGCCGGGACCGATGGCCGCGCCACCGTAGACGATGCCTCGACCGATCGCCGTCAGGCCCTTGGTCGGGTCGGACGTCACTTGGGCGAGGAGGAGATGGAGCAGAGCCACGTGGGTTCTCCTTGTTTCTTTCTGTCAGTGCTCGGGATGCATTGCGCCGCCGATGTATACGGCGGTGAGGATTGCGAAGATGAACGCCTGCAGGAACGCGACGAGGATCTCGAAGCCGGTCATGGCGACGAGCAACGCGAACGAGAAGGGCAGGATCACGATCGTGACGCTCTTGGCGAACAGCGCCGCGCACAGCGTCGCGAACGTCACGAGGATCAGGTGACCCGCCAGCATGTTGGCAAAGAGTCGGACCATCAGCGAGAACGGTCGCACGAGGAACGTCGAGATGAACTCGATCGGCACGACGAGCGGCAGCAGGAAGAACGGAACACCGGGCGGGATCAGCGAGTTCTTGAAGTAGCTCCCGACCCCTTGTTTCGCGATGCCGACCACGTTGAAGATCACCCAGGTCGCGAGTGCGAGGGTCATCGGCATCGCGAACCGCGCGTTCGCGGGGAACTGCACGCTCGGCAGGATCTCGGTGATGTTCGAGAAGAAGATGAAGAAGAACAGCGCGGTGAGGTACGGCAGGTAGCCGAGACCGTCGCTGCCCATCGTCTGCATGATGATCTGGTTGCGGACGAAGGCGACGCCCGATTCCGCAGTGTTCTGGAAGAGTCCCGCGGGGACGAGCGCGTCCTTGCGGCGGGTGCCCAACCAGAACACGAGGATCGTCATGACGGTGGCGAAGCCGTAGATGACGATCGTCTTGTTGATGCCGAGCGGGCCGTTGCCCCAGATCGTGACGTGACTGATCGGCGGGACGTCGACCCCGAGCAGTGCGTTCATTTCTCTCCGGCGGGTCCGGGCCGGGCCGGGCGGAGCCCGGGCGCGGCGAGGGCGAAACTCACGTGCTTCATCTCCCACGTCAGCAAGCCGACATGGGTGCCCACGAGCACGAGGCCGAGCGTGGGCATGTCGATCCACGACACGTGGCGCAACAGCACGAGCGCGACGAGTACCACGGCGAGGCGCACGATGTAGCCACCCAGTGCGGCGGCCCCGACGGCCGAGGCTCCGTGGCGGGCGGCGCGCGTCATGATCGCCGCCGCCGCGAGGAAGTTCACGAACACGATCCCGACGCCTATTGCGGCGCTCGCGGCGCCGTCCCAGCCGCGCAGGAGCCCGGCCACGATGACGATGAGCGGCGCGATGACGAGACCCCGCCGGACGATATCGAGCGCGATGTCGCGCTCCACGGGCGGCGCTACTGGCTGCGCGTCCACGGCTTCTCCTCTTCTTGGCGGGTCATCTGCTCGCGGTAGCGGTAGTACGCGATGAGCCCCAGCCCGATCACGGCGAGCAGGCCGAGCACGACCGTGAACAGCGGGCGGGTGCCGAAACGGTTGTCAAGGAACAGGCCCGCGAGCACGAACACGAGCGTCGTGCCGACGAGCTCGACCGCGTGTCCCAACGCGTTCGAGAAGCCTTCCCACGTCGCCCGCTGCCCGCGACGCTCCCCTGCCGGAATCACTCCAGAGACCTTTCCCGTCACAAGCTCGGGCCCCGCCACCGTTGCCGGAGACCGCTTGTGAATACATTCGCAATCTATGGGCGCGCCCGCGAACGAGTCAAACCGGAGCCCGAAATTCGAACCTGCGTCACTCACCTACCGAAACGGTGGTGCACCAACGCAAGTTGGCGGGTCCGAGGGTCAGGCCCGCCGCCGACGGCGCTCGGTGAGGCTGACGACGTCTTCGGTCGGATGCGCCGTCGGGTGCCG